>DASSFG010000036.1:0-2867 GCA_035694685.1 Pirellulales bacterium | reverse complement strand
CACGGAACTGTTTCTGGTCCCTTGCATTTGATCATCTGAACGTCGTTGCGGGGCTTGCGGCCGGCATGCAAACCGGTCACACACGAGTTTGTGGATGTCTGGCAGCCACCCATTAACTTGCACTGATGCGTCTTTCGTGAGAAAATCTGTGAAACGCCGGGCAGGCGGCGGTCATTGTTACTCAGGGTGACAAGACGAGGTTCCCGTTCGAGGCGGATAGCGCTGAGGAGATGCGAATGCGGTACATGCCAGTGGCGGTGGTGGCGTGGATGTTGTTGGTCGCGGTTGAGGGCTTTTCGGCACGTTCGTTTGCCGAGAGCAGCCGGCCGGCCGAGGCTCCCGGTCTCGGCGACCCCGGCACGTTGACGGCCATCGAGATCGTGGCTGCCGGCGAGTCGGTTCTCAACGGGCCCGATGCCCGCAAGCAATTGCTCGTCGACGGCAAGTATTCCAGCGGGCAAGTGCGCGATTTGACGCCATCGGTTCACTGGCAAACGTCGCCGGCTGGCATCGTAGAAATCAGCCCCACTGGGTTGGTGACGCCACTGGGCGACGGCGCCGTGAAGATCACCGCCAACATCGAGGGCGGCCCGAAGACGAACACGCAACTCGAAGTGAAAAGCTTCGCCACACCGCGGCAGATCAACTTTCCGAACCAGATCGTGCCGATCTTCACCAAGAACGGTTGCAACTCGGGTGGTTGCCACGGCAAGTCCACCGGCCAGAACGGTTTCCGCCTTTCGCTGTTGGGTTTCTATCCTAGCGACGATTATGAGTTCCTGGTCAAAGAAGCCCGCGGGCGGCGGCTGTTTCCCAGTGCTCCCGACAAAAGTCTGTTGCTCTTGAAGGCGACCAACGCCGTGCCGCACGGCGGTGGACATCGCCTGGAGAAGGACAGCTTCGAGTACGTTCTGATCGTGCGCTGGCTCGAGCAAGGGATGCCGTATGGCCAACCCGACGATCCGGTCGTCGAAAGCATCGAGGTCCTGCCCGCCGCTCGGGCGATGGAGCGCGACGCCCAACAGCAGTTGGCCGTGCTGGCGCATTACTCCGACGGCTCCGTCGAGGACGTATCGCACGTCGCCCAGTACGAATCGAACGACGGCGAAATGGCTGAGGCGTCGCCCACCGGGCTAGTACATACGTTGAAGCTCACGGGCGACGTGGCCGTGATGGCCCGCTTTCAGGGACAGGTGTCGGTCTTTCGCGCGACCATTCCGCTCGGCATTGAAGTGGCCGACAGTAGCCTGCTGCCCAAACGGAACTTCATCGACGAGTTGGTGTTTGCCAAGCTGCAGGCGCTGGGCGTGCCGCCCTCGCCGGTCTGCGACGACGCCACCTTCGTCCGTCGCGCCACGCTCGACATCGCCGGCCGGCTGCCCACCGCCGACGAAGCCCTGGCCTTCGCCGCGGACGACGATCCTGACAAACGCGCGAAGCTGATCGACCGATTGCTCGACAGCCCCGGTTATGCCGACTACTTTGCCAACAAGTGGAGCGTCATTCTTCGCAACCAGCGGGTGAACCAGAACTATACCCGCGGCACTTACGCCTTCCACGACTGGATTCGCCGCAGCCTGCTGACCAACAAGCCCTACGACCAGTTCGTGCGCGACATCGTGGGGGCGTCGGGCGAAATGGGGCAGAACCCGCCGGTGGCCTGGTATCGCGCGGTGAGCACCACGGAGACCCAGCTCGAAGACACCGCGCAGCTCTTTCTGGGCTTGCGGCTACAGTGTGCCCGTTGTCATCACCATCCCTTCGAGCGCTGGAGCCAGCACGACTATTACTCGTTTGCGGCGTTCTTCTCGCGGGTGGGCCGCAAGAACGGCATCAACGGTTTGCAGCCGCGCGATGAGCAGCGGATTTTCCATAATCGCGGGCCAGCGCTGGCCCGCAACCCGCGCACCGGAGAGGATTTGAAACCGGCCGGGCTCGGCAGCGAACCGGTTCAGATCGAGCCCGACCGCGATCCGCGGCAGACGCTGGTTGATTGGATGCAATCGCCCGACAATCCCTTTTTCTCGCCGGCGTTGGTCAACCGCTACTGGAAGCACTTCATGGGCCGCGGCATCGTCGAGCCGGAGGACGACATGCGCGTCACCAATCCGGCCTCGAACCCTGAGTTGTTGCAGGCGCTGGCGAGGCATTTCACCGACAGCCGCTTCGACATGAAGGAGCTGATCCGCACGATTTGCCGTTCGAGCGCCTATCAGCTCAGTTCGGAGCCGAACGAGTTTAACGCCTCGGACAAGCAGAACTTTTCGTACTACCACGCCAAGCGGCTCAACGCCGAAGTGCTCTACGACGCCTTGAACCAGGTTACGGCCACCGTGACCAACTTCAACGGCTTGCCGGCGGGCACGCGGGCAGTGCAGTTGCCGGACAGCGGCGTGAACAGTTACTTTCTCACGGTGTTTGGCCGGCCGCAGGCCACCAGTCCCTGCGAGTGCGAGCGTTCGCCGGAAGCCAACCTGGCCCAGAGCCTGCACCTGCTGAACTCAAACGAAGTGCAGGGCAAGCTACAGGCGGGCGACGGCCGCGCGGCGAAGCTCGCCCGCGACAAAGAGCGTGACGACGGCGACAAGGTCCGCGAGCTCTACGCTTGGGCCTACGCCCGGCAGCCCGACGCAGGCGAGCTCTCGCTCACGCTCGACTACCTCGGCAAGCACCAGAACAAGCAGCAGGCCTACGAAGACATCCTTTGGGCGTTAATCAACACCAAGGAGTTTTTGTTTAACCACTAGGGGGGCGGGGTGTCGGGTTGTGGCCAAACTCTATCGTTCGATGAGGGAATCGCCTGCCGGAACCCCGATTCCAGGAGAGGGCAAGCGGCTCTTGGGCTGTTTACCAGCAGGAAAGCTACC
>DASSFG010000035.1:0-6680 GCA_035694685.1 Pirellulales bacterium | reverse complement strand
ACCTCCCCGTCTACCGTCTACCACCTACCGTCTACCTGAGCGCGAACGGCGTGATTTCGACGGCCTTATATACCGTTCGCACTTTTAGAAACCCCAGCCGACGATAGAGCTTGATCGCGCCCTCGTTCTGGGCCGTCACTTCCAGAAACACACGGCGCAAATTGGCGCGGCGAAATCCCTCCAGGGCCCGATACATCAGACAGGAGCCAAGCCCGCGGTTGCGGTGCTCCGGCACAATGCCCAGATTCTGAATGGCCCCCATGCCCGAACGGTCGCGGATGCCTTGAATCGTGCCGCAGAATTCCGAGCCCGCTTCGTCGCACGCCAACAGCCAGGTGGCCTCCGGCAGGAAGCCGTCCTTGTGGCTGATCTCTTGCATCAGCCGGATGCAGCCGTCATAACCGCCTAGGCAGGGAAAGACGTTGGCGTCGATTTCCGACCGAAAACTGTTGTATTTCGCTTCAGCGTGGGCGGGCAACAGATCGGACCGCCAGGCGACAAAGCGATAGCCTGGCGGCAAACTCCGCTCCGGCGGCCGAAAACCCGCCAGATCGATCTCCATGCGGAAGCGCTTAAAGTAGGTGAGACCCATCGAGCGCGGCCCGTGCTGGCAATAGAAGTTGGCTTCCGCAGTTGATGACGGCAGATCATGCCGCGCGAGTGATCGCCATGGCCGGACACAACGCGTGGCTCATCGCGCAGCACCTTCATCGTAACGGCGCCTGCTGCGCGGGTCAACTTTGGGCCGAGACTCCCAAAGAACCGGTCGTGTCTTAAAGTTGCGTTGGTGTCACACGGAAGCCCGAAGCGTTAGCGGGGGATCGCTTTTCTCCTCGCTAACGCTTCGGGCTTTCACAGCGCCGCTCGCCTGTCAACTCAACCTTAAGACACGACCAGTGAAGCATGACCCTACAGCATTCGCCAAGGCCGCCGTAGAATGGCGCGATGGCAACTCGATCACGTCAAACATTGCTGCCCGGCTTGGAAGATGGGGAACCAGCGGTTCCCGAGACGACGGTGGACCGCCAAGAACTGTCGGCCTCGGAGAAGCAAGCCGATGGCGCCAATCAGCTTGCAGAACCGGAGGAGAGTGCTGGTCAGGCTGGAAAGCCTGACCTACGTGCTGGAAATCCAGATTTAGGGTGCGAACTGGGGCCGCCGGTGGTGCCGCCGATGAGTCTGGCGGGCCAAACGGTGTTTGTGATCGACGCCAATTCGCTCATCTTTCAGGTGTTTCACGCCATTCCGGAAATGACCAGCCCGCAGGGCGAGCCGGTCAACGCGGTGTTCGGCTTCGTGCGTGATATTCTTTACATCGCTCAGACGAAGGAGCCGAACTATCTGTTCTGCGCCTTCGATATGGCCGGGCCGACGTTTCGCCACGAGTTATACGCAGATTATAAGGTGCATCGCACCGAAATGCCCGGCGAGCTCGTGCCGCAATTCCCGGCCATTCGCCGCGTGCTTCAGACGCTGGGCATTCCGATTCTCGAGGTCGAAAGCTACGAGGCCGATGACATTCTGGCCACGCTCGCGCGAGTAACGGAGGAGCTAGGCGGCGACTGTTATCTGGTGACGGCCGACAAGGACTGCCGGCAGCTCATCACCGATCGCGTCAAAGTCTACAACGTGCGGAAAAACCTGATGTATGACGCCGCCGAGCTCGCCAAGGAATGGGGCGTGTCGCCCCAGCAAGTGGTCGACTTTCAAGCGCTGGTGGGCGACCCGGTCGATCATGTGCCCGGCGTGCCGCTTATCGGGCCGAAGCTGGCCAGAGAGCTGCTCGAAAAATATGGCACTCTCGATTCCGTGCTCGATCATGCGCATGAAGTGTCGGGCGCCAAGCGCAAGCAAAACTTGATCGACTCGCGCGAGCAGGCCCTGCTCAGCCGCGAACTGGTGCGGCTCAACGCCAACGTGCCGATCGAAATCGATTGGGCGCACGGCCGGCTGGGCGGGTTCGATCGCGAACAAGCTTTGGCGATCTTTGCCGAGTACGGCTTTCACCGCTTTGGCGATCAACTCCGTCAGCTTAAGGTGACCGAGGCCCCGCCGACTTGGCACGCCGACTATCGACTGGTCAACACGCCCGAAGCTTTCGCTGAGTTCCTCGCCGACCTGCGGCGGCAATCGTGCATTTCAATCGACACGGAGACGTCCAGCGTTTCGCCGACGCAGGCCGAGTTGGTCGGCTTCTCCTTTGCTTGGAAGCCGGGCGAGGCGTATTACCTGCCGGTGCGGGCGCCCGTCGGCGAGCCGCGGCTGGAGCTTGATGCTGTGCTCGCCGCTCTGCGGCCCATCTTGGAAGACCCGACGGTCAGCAAGATCGGGCAAAACCTGAAGTACGACCTGCTCGTGCTGCGGGCCGCCGGTATTCGGCTGCAAGGCGTCGCGTTCGACAGCATGGTCGCCAGCTACCTGCTCGACGCGGGCGAGAGGAACCACAATCTCGACGAGCTCGCCCAACGCTATCTGAACCACACCACTATCCGCATTACCGAGTTGATCGGCACGGGCAAAGATCAGATTGGGATGGATGAAGTGCCTCTCTCGGCCATCACTTCCTACGCTTGCGAAGACGCCGACGTGCCGTTGCGGCTGATGCCCATTCTGGTGCCCAAGCTGCGCGAGCAAAACCTACACGAACTTTTCGACGAGCTTGAGTTGCCATTGATCGACGTGCTGGCCGAGATGGAGCACAATGGCATTCGCGTCGACGTCGAGCGGCTGCGGGAATTGAGCGGTCAGTATGGGGAGCGGCTGGCTAGACTCGAGAAGGAAGTCTACGATCTGGCCGGCCACTCGTTTAACATCGGCTCAACGAAGCAGTTGCAGCAGGTGCTGTTCGAGGAGCAGAAGCTGCCGGTGATCACGAAAGTCAAAACGGGCCCAAGCACCGATGTGAGCGTACTGGAAGAGCTGGCCCGGCAACATCCCTTACCCGCCAAGATCATCGAGTATCGCCAGTTTGCCAAACTGAAAAACACTTACGTCGATGCCTTGCCCGAGCTGATCAATCCGCGCACGAGGCGAGTACACGCCTCATTTCAGCAGGCGGTGGCGGCGACCGGCCGGCTCAGCTCCAGCGACCCCAATTTGCAGAATATTCCCATCCGCACCGAGGATGGGCGCGCCATTCGCTCTGCCTTCTGGCCCGAGCACGAGGGATGGAGCCTGTTGGCGGCCGATTACTCACAGATCGAACTACGCGTGCTGGCACACTTCTCTCGCGACGAAACCCTTTGTGCTGCCTTCGCTTGCAACGAAGATATTCATGCCCGCGTCGCCAGCCAGGTTTATGGCGTTCCGCTCTCCGAAGTCACTTCGGAGATGCGGCGAACGGCGAAAGCGGTGAACTTCGGCGTAATTTATGGGCAAAGTCCGTTCGGATTAGCTAAAACTTTGGGCATCGAACAAGACGTGGCGGCCAGGTTCATCGACAACTATTTCAATGGGCATCCGGGCGTGGAAGAATTCTTGCGCCAAATACTGGTGGAATGCCGCGTGAACGGTTATGTTAATACGATCTTGGGGCGGCGACGAGCCATTCGCGGTGTACGTCAGGATCCCGGCCGACAGCGTAACCTCTCTGAGCGGACAGCCATCAACACGGTGATCCAGGGCTCGGCGGCCGATTTGATAAAATTGGCAATGATTGCCGTTCATCGGCGAATGGCCAAGGAGGGACTACGCTCGAAGCTGTTGCTGCAAATACACGATGAGTTGATCTTTGAGGTCGCGCCCGAAGAAGTGGACACCATGCGGCGGCTGGTGGTTGAAGAAATGACCGGCGCCCGGCCGCTTGCCGTACCGTTGAAGGTTGACGTTGCCATCGGCCGCAACTGGGCGGAAGCGGAATGAAGATTATCGGCTTGCTGGGCGGCGTTGCCAGCGGCAAGAGCCTGGTGGCCGAGCAATTTTGCAAGCTGGGGGCAGGCTTGCTCGACGGCGATCGCGCGGGGCATGAAGTGCTGCGCTTTCCCGAGGTGAAACAATTAGTGCGCGAGCGGTGGGGGCAAAAGGTATTTGCCGCCGACGGCGAGGTCCAACGCCCAGCGCTGGGGCGAATCGTTTTCGCTCCCACGCCTGACGGCCGACGCGAATTGGAGTATTTGGAAAAAATAACGCATCCTCGCATTGGAGAACGATTGCGCCAGCAGGCGGCTGAGTTGGCCGCCCAACAGGTAACCGCGGCCATTCTCGATGCACCAGTCATGTTGAAGGCCGGCTGGGATGCGTTCTGCGACCACATCGTGTATGTAGATTCACCACAGGAGATACGTCGCGCCCGAGCCTTGGCGCGCGGCTGGCGTCAGGAGGACATTGCCGCAAGAGAATCCGTTCAAGAACCGCTGGAAGTCAAGCGTGCCCGCGCGGACTTCGTCATCGACAATTCCGGCAGCCCCGAGCAAACGCTGGCGCAAGTCGAGCGCTTGTGGCCCACGTTGACGGGGCATGCCACAGATAAAGATGGTTCGATGCGTTAAATTTCAGTTAGCGCATCGAGCGCGGCGCGGTTTTAGCTCATCGCGAGCGGACTTTTTCACCGGGATTAAGTCAATTTCACACTTCCTTTTTTTCAGTCGACCATTCTTTTCCGACGACGTATCGTGTAAGCTAAAGGAACCTACCGCCGACGCCTTCCGCGCGCCGGCAGCGCCTCTTCCACGGAGCCTCCCGCGTGAGGGAATTCTCACACATGGCAGAAATTAAAAGTACCAAACCGCAAAAGACCCGCCGTTACGAAAACGGCAAGTCATACGACGGCGACGGCCAACACCACCACGACGGGCAAGACCACGTCGAAGTCGAGCAAACGCTCTCGCTGGCTGAAGAGCTGGCCGAAGAGGCCGAGTTCGACGAGCACGACGAAGTTCATCAGCGCTACGAGCAGATCAAGCAGGGCGACATTCACATCGCCGAGCTGCAGCGCATGACCATGCCGCAGTTGATCGAGCAGGCCCGCAAAGAAAACATCGCCGACTACATGGGGATCAAGAAGCAGGACTTGATCTTCAAAATTCTCAAAGAGCGCGTCAAGCTCAACGGCCTGATGTTCGGCGAGGGCACGCTGGAAGTGCTGCCCGACGGCTTTGGCTTTTTGCGCAGCCCCGACTATCACTACCTCTCTTGCCCCGACGACATTTACGTCTCGCCTAGCCAGATTCGCCGCTTTGGCCTGCGAACCGGGGCGACGGTGTCGGGCCAGATTCGCCCGCCCAAGGAGAACGAGCGGTATTTCGCCCTGTTGCGCGTCGAGGCGATCAATTACCAGGATCCGAATGTGCTCACCGAGAAGGTCTTCTTCGATGACCTGACTCCACTGCACCCCGACAAACGCGTGGTACTCGAGGTCGAGCCGGACGAGGTCAACATGCGGGTGGTTGATATGATCGTGCCGATCGGTTTCGGGCAGCGCGGCTTGATCGTGAGCCCGCCGCGGGCCGGCAAGACCATTCTGTTGCAAAAGATGGCCAAGAGCGTGCTGACGAATCACCCAGAGGTGTACGTCATCATGCTGTTGATCGACGAGCGGCCGGAAGAAGTGACCGACATGGAGCGGCAAGTGAAGGGACCAAACTGCGAGGTCATCAGCTCGACCTTCGACGAGCCCTCGGCCCGGCACCTGCAAGTCTCGGAAATGGTCATCGAAAAGGCCAAGCGGATGGTCGAGTACGGCAACGACGTCGTGATCTTTCTCGATTCGATCACGCGCCTGGCCCGCGCCTGGAACTCCGAGGTGCCACACTCGGGCAAAATCCTATCGGGCGGCGTCGACGCCAACGCCCTGCAAAAGCCCAAGCGGTTCTTCGGCGCCGCGCGCAAGGTGGAGGAGGGCGGTTCGCTAACGATTCTGGCCACGGCCCTGGTCGACACCGGCAGCAAGATGGACGAAGTCATTTTCGAGGAGTTCAAGGGCACCGGCAACTTGGAGATCGTGCTCGATCGTAAGCTGGTCGACAAGCGCGTTTGGCCGGCGATCGACATCAACCGCAGCGGCACGCGCCGCGAGGAGATGTTGCTCGACGCGGAAGAGCACCGTCGCATCTGCGTCTTGCGACGCGTGCTGAACGACATGAATCCCGTCGAAGCGATGGAGCTGCTCACCACTCGGATGGCCAAAACCAAGAGCAACGCCGAGTTTCTGATGAGCATGAATATGAAGTAAGAATTGCCCTGACGGCGTTTAGCAGCGATAATAGTTAAAGGCTGCTCCGGGGCAGCCGCGCTTGGGAGGTAACACGCCGATGGATACGAACAAAGACGAACTGCTGTCGTTGCTCGACCAGGTGCCGCGCGAGCACGCCTTGCGGCCGGTCGCCAGCGAAGCAAAAAAACTGCTCTCGTCGGGCAATGACTGGTCAATTCACGCCGACCGGCGGGCCAGTCTGCCCGCCATCCATTTCTTCGAGGTTTACGCCCGGCGGAGCAGTATTCTGCGAGACCGGGGACGGCTGGCCGAATACCACGGGTTGGCGGAAACGATCGACACTTTTGCCGCTACGGGCGACGCCATCAACTTCGTCGGGGCTGATTCACCAACCTATTTTATGACGTTGTTTCTCTCGGCGGTCGATTCGCACGTCGTCGGCTGCATCTGGTCGCGGCGGCCGACAGCAGGCAGAAAAAAGCCGTAGCGAGGCTACTAATCGTTTAACCGCAGGCGGGTACCCTCTGGG
>DASSFG010000034.1:0-7591 GCA_035694685.1 Pirellulales bacterium | reverse complement strand
GAGCAGCCACCGAAACTCCCGGGCGTCGAACCCGATATTCGAAGTCTCGTCGAAGCGATCCGCAGAGTGTTTGCTTGCTTCCCATGTGTCGAGAAAGACATCCACCACCTTCGCGTACAAATCGACCCGGCGGCGAGGAAGCGTACCGCCGCGTGCGGCATTCAGCAGCACTAAAATCGTCAAGTTCAACGGATTGGAGGCGAGCGAACGGACGCGCGGATTCGAAAAGATGGCCGTCGATAAATCTTCGCGGATTCCCGCTTCGCCCTGACCTTTTATACGAGAGAGCAATCGGAAAAATTTTTCCGCGAAGTCACGGAGCTGCGTTTCGCCATACCCGAGAACGCGAAACACATTAAAACCCAGCGTCGTCCAAGAGCCTGGCTCAAAACCGACGACTCGCGAACTGATGACGTATCGGTTCTGCGGATATTTCTCGACAAATCGCCTGATGGCATTGGCCAGCTTTTCACTTTGCCGATGGTCGCCAACCTCATCAAGACCGTCCAGAAGGACGAGGCAACGTCTGCGATGGTCGGCCAGTTCTTTGCGAAGCGCCGCTTCAATATCGGTACACCCACGGTCGGCGGCGCGAGCTGCCACAAACCGAGCCAGGTCAACCCGCTCATCGAGTTCTTGCGCACGGGAGAATTCAGCCAGCCGGACGTACATCGGTAGTTCGTCGCGCATATCGGTCTCAATAGCCCGACGGTGGGCGAGAAAGCGCAGCAAAGTTGTTTTGCCCGAGCCCGGATGACCGAGAACAACGACGCGGTCTCGGCTCGCGATGCACTCCGTCGCCGACAGGATCGGAACGGCCAGCGATTTTTCCCCGTCATTGCATCTGACAGCATCGTCCCGTTGGATCGGGCATTCCTCCTTGGGCGTTGGCGCGCGGCGAACGGTAAGATCGACGAAGATGTCCTCGATTGGCTGCCGTTCAAGCTGCGGCATGCCGATACCGCGGAAGTCAAGTTTTTCGTGTTCCCTCACCACATATTCACGGTAGCGGTTCAACTCGCCGCCGACGGTGAGCGCCACCGGAGAAACGTCCAGTGCTTTCGCTAACCGCGAAATAGTCGCTTGCCGCGCCGGGGCGGCTCTTTTCGGCAGCAACCTGCTTAACTGAGCCCGTGATACCCGAGATATGGACGCAAGTCGTGATATAGTAACGGATTGGGACTTCATCGCCGACCGGAGTGCCTGGACGTCGAGGGTGGGCATGTCTCGTGAAGCCTGGATGGTCGTAGTACTAGCTAGCGAGAGAATACCAGTTCCTGTCTCATTAGTCAACATATTGAAGCATCACAAAAAACATAAATGATGCGCAGCGATCCTTCCGTGATGCGTCGAAGCGACATCCGGAAGCCCGACTTGGTGGTTCGCGCGCTGGCCCAGCGATTGGCCGAGGGGCAGCGACTGACCCCGAACACCGCTTTGATTCGCTTTCACGGCTCCGACCGGCTGCGCGTGGCCGACGTCGAACGACGCCGCAACGAGTTGCTCACGACGCACGGCTTGCACTCACGAGCGTGTTGGCCGAACCGGCGCAGGTGGTCATCTGCGTCGCGCGGCCGAATCGCCAGATCGTCAATCTCGTCGATGCCTGGCGAAACCGCGCGGTCGATCAGGTCGAGCCGCGCGTCAACCAGTCGCTGGTGGTGGGCGTGCGCGAGTCGGTCGAGGACTATCGCGAGATCGGTTCTAGCACGGTGCAGCGGCTGGGAGTCATGGCCCGCGCGGCGGGCATCTTTTTGGTGTTCGCGGCCCAGCGCCCGGAGGACCGCGTAATGCCCGTGCAGTTGCGCGATAATCTCGGCAACCGGCTGGTGTTGCGCGTCGAAAGTCCCGGCACGTCGATGATCGCCCTCGGTGAAGAGGGCGCTGAGCGGCTCTTGGGCCGCGGGCATCTCGCCGCGCGGCTGCAAGGCGAGGATCGCATCGCTTACGCCCAGGTGCCGATGCTGCCCGCCGAGCAGATGGCGGCGATTGTCGCGGCGATTCGCAAGTCGGCGTCAGAGTAGGAGGCACGCTCCGTCGTGCCGTCGCCTTAAGCGCTTGACGTTGCGCGGGAGATGCCGCCGATCAGAGCGCGGGACCGAGTCAGTGGTTGCGTCGTTCGTATCGCCGCGACGGCACGACGGAGCGTGCCTGCTACTTTAAGCCGGGCTGAGCGCCGCGGCCGTCGCCTGGTATGAGGGAAGGGTTCGGGGTTCAGACTTCGGACCTCAGGGTTCAGAGTTCAGCATGGTTGTCAGCGTGAACGCGGACCTCACGCGGGCCGCACCCAGAGGGTTACCCGCCTGCGGTTAAACGATGCTACCGCTTGCGCATCGCAGAACCCTGAACCCTGAACCCTTCCATGCCTATAATACGGCAAACGACATCGCTCATCTGCCACGTATGCCTTCTCGACCGACGACCAGCCGCCGCCGTTTTATTGATTACGTTCGCGACCTGCCGCGCCGCCGCAAGGCGGGCGAATTCGACGTGGCGACCTCGCTCAGCGGCCATTCGCTTCGCCCGCTTAGCCCCCGCAACCGCTCCTTCCGGACGCTGTTGACCGAATTCCTCGGTCTGCTGCGCGGGCTGCGGCTGCAGCTTGCGATCGCGCTGTGCACCCTCAGCGTCTCGACCCTGCTGAAACTCATACCACCGGCCGCCACCAAGATCGTCATCGACAACGTGCTGGGCGGTAAACCGCTGACAAACCCCTGGCTGGCCTGGCTCGATGGCCAGGGCGGCCGGCGGCACCTGTTGATGGTGCTGGCCGGGGCGGTGGTCGTCGTGTCGCTGGTGCAAGCATTCGTTCACCTGTGGGGCCGGTGGGTTGCTACGCAGGCCACCAAACGCGTGCAGGCCCGAATTCGCAAACGGACCTTCGAACATGCCGCCCGTTTGCCACTGCACCGCGTGTACCAGCTCAAGTCGGGCGGCGTGGCCAGCATCCTGCGCGAAGACGCGGGCGGCATCGGCGACCTCGTGTTCAGCATGATCTACAATCCGTGGCGTGCGATGGTGCAGCTCGCCGGCAGCCTGGCCGTGCTGGCCTGGGTCGATTGGCGGCTGCTGACGGGCGCCTTGCTGCTTTTGCCCGCCGTGTTCTACAGCCATCGCACGTGGATCCGCCGCATCCGTCCCTTGCACCGCGACATCCGCAAGCAACGCCAGGACATCGACGCCCACGCCACCGAGGCGTTTGGCGGTATGCGCGTCGTGCGGGCATTTGGCCGGCATCGCAGCGAAGGGGGCCGCTTCGTACGCGCCGGCGATCTCATGGCCCGTCAAGAGCTGCACGCCTGGTGGTGGTCGCGCGGTGTGGAAATCGTCTGGGACATTCTGATTCCGCTGGCCTCGGCCGCGTTGCTGCTCTACGGTGGTTCGCAAGTGATGAGCGGTCAGCTCTCGTTGGGCGAGCTGATGATGTTCCTGGTCTATCTCACCATGCTGTTGGAACCGCTGGCGGTGCTGGCCGAAAGTGCGACGGCACTGCAAGGCGGCCTGGCCGGACTCGACCGCGTGCTCGACCTGCTCGGCGAACCGCTCGAGATGCCGGCCCTGCCGGGAGCCGCGGTGCTCGACCGCCGGCAGGTACACGGCCGCATAGAGCTGGCAGACGTGGAGTTTCGCTATCCGGGCACCAGCGAGCTGGTGTTGAAGCAGGTCAACCTCGTGGCCGAGCCAGGACAAATGGTCGCGCTGGTTGGACCGAGCGGAGCGGGCAAAACGACGCTGTGCAACCTGGTGGCCCGCTTTTACGACCCCATCTCCGGCCGCGTCACGCTCGACGGCGTCGACTTGCGGGAGTTGGACGTCGACAGCTACCGCCGGTTGCTGGGCGTGGTGGAGCAAGACATCTTTCTCTTCGACGGCACGGTGGCCGACAACATCGGCTATGCCCGACGGCAGGCGACGCTGGAAGAAATCGAACGAGCGGCCCGCATTGCCCACGCCCACGAGTTTGTCACCGCGCTGCCGGAGGGCTACGAGACGCTGATCGGGGAGCGGGGCGTCAAACTTAGCGGAGGGCAACGGCAGCGGTTGGCCATCGCTCGCGCGGTGCTGGCCGACCCGCGCATCCTCATTCTCGACGAAGCAACGAGCAACCTCGACACGGAAAGCGAGCGGCTGATCCAGCAGAGTCTGGCCAGGCTGCTGGAGGGCCGCACGAGTTTTGTGATCGCTCATCGCCTGAGCACCGTGGCGCACGCCGATCAGATTGTGGTCATCGAGGCCGGGCAGATCGTCGAGTGCGGCACGCACCAAGAGTTGATGGAGGCCAGCGGCCGTTACCGTCAGATGGTACGTTTGCAACTGAGCGGCGGAGAGCTCGAACTGGACGACATTGCGGCGTCTTAGGGCAGTTGCTGTCTACCGCTCGCCACAGGCGAGCGGTCGGCGTCAGCCGTCCGGTAGTGTCCGCGCCACGCTTGGCGCCGTCCCGCCGTCAGGCCTTATGTCGTATTTGCGAACGCGACGTAACCCAACGCGCCTATCGTCGCGGGGGCCAAAATGCCGCGTCAGCCGTTTACGTAGGTTAGGCTTTCCAGCCTGACGACGTCAGGCTGGAAAGCCTGACCTACGCGTCTGCATCGGCGGCGTTTGATCGTGCCGTTGAAGCAACTTACAATGGCCGCATGTCACGGCAAGAGATTGACGAATATCTGGCGGCCCTGGACGAGCCCAAGCGGGGCACCTTGCAGCGGCTGCGGCAAACGATTCTGAGCATCATTCCTGACGCGGAGGAGTGCATCTCGTATGGGATGCCGGCGTTTCGCATGCACGGCAAGGTGATTGCCGGATTTGCGGCGTTCAAAAACCATCTGACTTACGTGCCTCACAGCGGCTCGGTCTTGGACAAGTTGCCCGACGAGCTGGCCAATTATGCGACGACGAAAAGCGCCGTACGGTTTGCCGTCGATAAACCGCTCCCCAAGTCGCTTGTGAAGAAGCTCATCGCCGTCCGTCTGGCGGAAGTGCGTCGGCGTTTGAGTGCCACCGGGAAGTGACGCCGTTGGGGCTATCTCGATAGGCGTCCTACGACGTTGAGATGTGTTCGCCGTGTCACCAGCCACGCGCTGTACTTCACGCAGCGGCAAATGAGACGAAGGATATTGGCAAGACGACGTCACCCGTGTCGCAATACTACCGGACGGCTGACGCCGACCGCTCGCCTGTGGCGGACGGTTCGAGGCAAGCGGCGCGATGAATCATTTGGCCGCCGGCGGCGACAGCGGTGTGCTGGCGTCGATTGGCTTCACCTCATCGAATTCGCGCATCCACCCCACCTGAGAAGACATGGAGCTGACAATGTCGGCGTCGGTAGCTGTTTCGATGTCGAGATGTCCGACGACGTTGCCTTTGATTTCGCCCAACAAACCAATTACAGCCCCTGCGGCCTTAAGGCGTGTGACGTCACGTCGAACGAGCGCAGCCATTTCCGTAAACGATAGTACTTCAGCCGCGGGCTGGAGGGGCACGGCCAGCTTAACATGCGGCGGGAGTTGCGACGCTTGCGCCCCTCGATAATTGGCCCACAGCTCCAAACTCAAGCGGCCGGGTTCGCTTTCCAAAGAAGGCGACGCATATTGGAATGGCCTGCGCACGCCGTTTTCCACGGTGAATTGGCGCCGGCGAACGGCCAGCCACCAGAGATACTGTACGCCGTCCATTTCGGCGCTGGCCATCACGGCACGGTGCATCCTGTCGTTAACGATGCCCGGGCTTGCGACCTGGCCGGCGACATCGAGCACGACGGTTTGCAGATTGAGCCGCCGCGGTTGCGGCGGGTGGCTTTTCAAGTACTCAGGCGTGCCACGGACCGACGACACGACGTACCAGGTGTCGTCCGCACCGCGAAAGGCCTCGTGTACGGCGAACAGCAGGCCGCCCGCCTCCGCGGTCGCCAGCGCTCGCGGCAAGGGAAATCGTTCTTCGAGCACGCCCGACGCATCGACCACGCGCCACCCAGCGGGGAAGTCGGCCACGAACTTTTCAGCCCGCACCTCGGCATCATATTCGATGGCGATTTGCCTTCCCGACTGCCAGCGTCCGTCCACCTGCCGTTGCTCCTCAATGCCCACGATCCGCTGCCGAGGATCTCGCAGCACGATCAGGCGAGGCGGATGCCGCTCGGGAACGAACGTCAATCCATCGTCCGAGAGCGTCATCTGGGGCGGTGGCTGAACGACAAAGGCTTCACACTCCACGCCGGCGACCTCGCGGTCGTGCTCGCTGCTCCGCTGGCGCGGCCAATCAGCCGGTGCGTTCTCGAAGCTGAACATGCCGGAAATCATCTCCGCCGTGCCTGGGCTCGCTCGTCGGCTCACGATTTGATCTGGCCCCGCGCCCGCTGTCCGCCACGTCCACTGCTGCCGTCCGTCGTCAACGGTCGTTTCCTCGGGAGTCTGCACGCGGAATCCGCGTGCGCGTGAATACCAGATGTCCGCCTGGCTCCGCACGCCGCGCTGGTCGAGCGCCGAAATCGTTATGTGCGCCGCGGACGCGCCGTTGAGATCCGCGACGACCTGCGCGTGCAGCGTGTGCGGCCTGGTCAAGGTCAGCGCGACGGCAAATATCGCCGCCAACAAAAGTGACGCGGCCGTCAACCACACTCCTACACGAAGTCCCCGTCGACGTATGGGCGGCGCCGGCTCGCGAGCGATTCGCGCGATCACCTTGTCTTTGACGGACGGCGCCGGCCATCTGCTGCCCAGCGCCGTCAGCTCTTTTTCCAACTCGTCGTGATTCATGTGTTGACCTCGCGCAAAACCGACCTCAATCGTTCCAGTGCCCGTGACAACTGTTTTGTGACGGTGCCGACGGGGCGGTGGGTAAGCCGCGCGATCTTGGCAACGGAGTAGCCGTCGAAGTAGCGCAGTGCCACAACCGTCCGTTCGTGATCGGGCAGGCCGCCCACCGAGGACAGCAATCGGGCAGAGTCTTCGGTTAAATCGTCACACGGAGCGGCGACCGCCATCTCGGCAGGGGCGTCGTCGAACGTGGCGGTCCGCCGCATGCGCCGCGCGGTGCGGAGTGCTTCGCGATGCGCGGTCCGCATCAGCCAGAGGCCAAACGATTCGGGCCGGCGCAACTGTCCGAGACTCCGAAACGCTTCTAAAAAAGTGTCCTGCGTCGCATCTTGGGCGGCGTGGTAGTTTCCAACGACATGCCAGACCCTGGTCCAAACCGCACGCTCATAGCGGCCGACAAGCTCAGCGAACGCAAGGTGATCGCCAGCTCGCACCAAGTTCACCAATTCCGCATCGGTCAGCATGTCTTACGGTATAACCACTTGGCTCCCCTATAAAAGAGGTCGCTGCTGGCGGGTTTGCGACAAGAATTCGGCAAATTTGGGCGTGATTCAATTCGGGCGGTTTTCGGGTAACCATAATCCCGTCGTCATGCTCGATGAAATGTCGCTGGCCGATCTGGAGCAACGAGCGCAAGAGATGGTGCTGCACGGCCGCATCAATCACGCCTACCGCCGGCTGCAAGAGTATTGTGCGGCCAGAAACACCTGGGGTTCGCGGCATGCGGGCGTTCTCTGGGCGCGGCCGGTGGCGTACTTCTCCGCGGAGTTCGGCATTCA
>DASSFG010000033.1:0-4295 GCA_035694685.1 Pirellulales bacterium | reverse complement strand
GGTAGCCGGCAAGCGGAAAGAAGTCGGAGAGGAAGCCGAACAGCGGCTTCAAGCACCAGGGGGCGGCCAGGATGGCCACGAACGCGGCGATTTGCTCCGGACTTTCGCCCCACTCGCGCAGCAGCGATTGATTGGGTTGTGAGATGAGCCCCGTCGTCGGTTCGCTCATGCCTTGCACGAAGTAGATCGTGCCGAATAGCAGACCGAGCCGCAGGGTATCGCGGGTCTGCAAACGACGGCCGCTTTGGCCAGATTCGTCCATCGAGACTCAGGCGCCTATGTCGGGCCGGAAGGCGCCGGCGGTTGCACGGACAGAATGCCGCACAAGAAAAACTCGCCTAGCGTTTCCAGCGGTAGCTCTTCCATGAATTGACAACCGTATGACCAACGGTCGATTGCTTCTTGCTTGCGCCATCGTACCACGCCGGTCAAGTGCAGGTCGAGAGCAGCCGCCTCGGATTGCAAGCGAATTGTCAAGACCTCGCCTTCTGCAAGGGCCGCCTCACTCCGCACCCGAATTCCCAAACGCGACATGTCGAGCAAATCCGCCTTGACGAACTGCGGCAGATCGCCCTCAGCACGCTCGAGCCCCACCACGACTTCCTCGGCGGAAGCCGCTTCGTGCCTCGGTCGCCGTCCGCTAAACTGTTGGTTGCGCATGTACACGCCCTGCTGGGAGTCAGGCCCATAGCAAGTATAGGTCACGCCGCTGCCAGGCGGCAGAATCGCTTAACCGCAGGGCCAGCGGCCCGCGCGTGTGTTCCTGGCCACAGGGTATGCCATGGACCGCACCCAAAGGGCACCCGCCTGCGGTTAAACGAGATTGGGGTCTGGACGTATAATACCGTTGATGCACCCCACGCTCCGACGCCAATTTGGCCCACACGAACCGCGCTACCTGGTGCCTTTCCATCCTAAGCGGGTGCCGCACCATTTTACCGACGTGCTCATTATCGGCGGCGGGCTGGCGGGCCTGCGCGCGGCGCTGGCCGTCGATCCGCGGTTGCGCGTGCTCGTGGTCACCAAGGATAGCTTGCTGCAATCGAACAGCAATTATGCCCAGGGCGGCATCGCCGGCGTGCTCGATCCCGAAGACCGCTTCGAAAATCACATCGAGGACACGCTGCGGGCAGGCGGCGATCTGTGTGATACGCAGGTCGTCGAGTCGGTTGTCCGCGAAGCACCCGAGCGCATCCGCGAGCTGATGGCTTGGGGAGCGAAATTCGATGAAGAATCCGGCGAGCTGGCCCTGGGACGCGAGGGCGGTCATAGCCACGACCGCATCGTACATGCACTGGGTGACGCCACCGGCCGCGAAGTCATGCGGGCCGTCATCGACCGCGTGCGCACGCTCGAGCACGTAAATGCCTGGCAAGATACGTTCACCCTCGACCTGCTCACCCACGAGGGAACGTGCCGCGGGGCGCTCGTGTGGAATTCGCAACATGGCAAGACGCTCGTATGGGCCAAGCAGACGATTCTCTGCACGGGCGGCGCCGGACAGCTCTATCGCGAAACGACGAACCCTCCGGTCGCCACCGGCGACGGGCATGCCTTGGCGTTCCGCGCTGGTGCCGAGCTGCGCGACATGGAATTCATGCAATTCCACCCCACGGTGCTCTATATTGCCGGCAGCAGCCGCAGCCTGATTACCGAGGCCATGCGCGGCGAGGGCGCTCGCCTGGTCGACCGCGCCGGCTATCGCTTCATGGCCGACTACGATCCTCGGCTGGAGTTGGCCCCACGCGACGTCGTCAGCCAGGCCATCGTCAGCCAGATGGAAAAGACGAGGCACCCCAACGTGTATCTCGACCTCTCTCATCTCGATCCTGCCCGCGTGCGGAGCCGCTTTCCGGGCATCGCGGCGACTTGCGCCGAGTTCGGCATCGACATCACGCGCGATTGGATTCCGGTGCGGCCCGGCGCGCACTACATGATCGGCGGCGTGACGGTCGATCTGGAAGGCCGAAGCACCTTGCCCGGGCTGTGGGCCGCCGGCGAAGTCAGCTCCAGCGGTCTGCACGGCGCCAATCGCCTGGCATCGAACAGCCTGCTGGAGGGCCTGGTATATGGTGCCCGCACTGGCGAAGCCGCCTCGCGGTTGGCACTGGAAGTTGCCGACGACTTTCGAGCATTGCCGCTGGAAAACCCGCTGCTCGACCATTCTCCCGAAACCCTCGACCTGGCCGATATTCGCAATTCGCTCAAGAGCCTGATGTGGCGGGCAGCCGGCGTGCGTCGCAACGCCGATGGCTTGGCCGAAGCGGAAGAGACCGTCGGCCAATGGTGCGGTTACGTGCTGAACCGTCAGTTTAACGACCCTGACGGCTGGCAATTGCAAAACCTGCTCTGGGTTGCCCGCATGACGATCGCCGCCGCCGCCTTGCGTGACGAAAGCCGGGGCGTCCACCTGCGCACCGACTTCCCCGCGCTCGACAACGTTCGCTGGCAAAAACACCTGGCGTTTGTGCGCGGTTAGGCCATCTGTTGGAAAATCAGGGAGTGGCAAGCAGTTCTTGCCACGACTTGACCGTGAGAATCTCCTCTCCGATACGTTCCAAAGCGTTCCACATCGTGAATAGCAGTCGGCTCCGATTCGAGAAATGGCTTGGGCCCGGTGTCTGGCTATGGTGCGTCAGCCGCACGTCCACGGGTATGCCAGCAACCTGGGGTGCTCTGGACAGCAAACGATGTGGCCCTGGCCTCCATCGCCGAACATGATCGGGATAAACCCCTCATAACCGAACTGAAAGATAACGAAGTCCATGCGCCGCGCGCATTCGGGACACTTTGGATATACAGTGCAGATGTTTGCCCATCCCGGCCAACCTCCAAGCTTCTCATTATCGCGAGCCCAGGGCATAGTGAAGAACTCCTCCAGCGTTGCCGCGACGGAGAACGGCGGGGCCTGGCAAACGACTTGATCCTTCAAGCCGTGCCTCAGACCCAACTCCTCCGCTTCCGCCATGCTCGGAAAATCGTCGACTCGCTCCCAGTCAACGATACGTCGCATTGGAATCTCGTCGTACGGGTTTCCGCTCGGCGGCAGGCGCTGTGGCGAACCTGTTGAACCAGTTGGGTCGATTACCCGCAAGAGATGCGTGCGCGTGAACGGGTCGCCTTCCTCCGGACCATGAATGCAATCCGAGTCGAGACAGAAGAACGCCTGTAAAAGGCCACCGCCGATTCGCTTCCGAATCGGTGCCGGCAAGCTGTCGAGATTTAGCTGAAGAAACAGCGCCATTGCTCGGTGACAAGTGGCACATCGCGGCCATTCCTCGCCTCGTTCGAGCCACGGGCTACCAGAGAACTTGGAATCAGTCAGCCCGCCGTCGCCGTCACGCACGATGGGCAGCCAGCAATCTCGCCGATGATTGACGAACCAGGGCGTAAGCGGCTTAAACTTGTCCAGAAGGTCGGGCGACATGCGATTGCGTGCGGTCGGCGAATCGTGTGAGCTGCAATGCGCTTATACCAGATTTCGACGCCATTGCCACACCCTCCCCGTGCCATTGCCCAAACGCTAGTTAAAATAGCGTGACAACCAAAAAGTGCTGACCTTCGAGATACTCCAATAGTGGTCCCACGCCGAACAAATGCTATCGGGCGGCAAGATTTTTTCGCTCCGGCGGAATGCGGCACGGCTCATGTCGTCTTTATTCATGATGACCCCGACTGAGGTCGCAAAACTCGTTGACCTGCACGCGGCGGCGCTGGTGCTTTGTGCGCGGCAGTGGTGCCGCGAACCGGAGGATGTCGTCCAGGAAGCGTTCGTCAAGTTAGTACGGCAGCGGCAACCGCCCGCCGATGCGGCGGCCTGGCTGTTTCGCGTGGTCCGCAATGGCGCGATCGACGCGGGCAAAGTCGCCCAGCGACGGCGGCGGCGTGAATCGACGGTGGCTCGACGCGAACGCTGGTTTGTGGAAGGCGCGATCGACGGACTCGATGCCGAAACTGCGGTGGCGGCCTTGGAGCGCTTGCCGGGTGAACAGCGCGAGATCGTCGTGGCGCGGCATTGGGGCGGATTAACGTTCGACCAGATTGCGGAGGTGGTCGGCTGTTCGGCCAGTACGGCCTTCCGCCGCTACTCGGCCGGTGTCGAAGAACTACGCAAACAATTGGGTGTCCCATGTCCGAACCAATCGAACGACTGAGCCAATTCACGCCTAATACGGGCAAGCTCGACCGCGACACATTGCTCTTCGAGGCCGGCCGCGCGTCGGCCCGGCCCAACCGCGGTTGGCAAGCGCTTGCCGCGGCGTTGACCGGCGTGCAGCTCTTGACGCTTGCCTTTC
>DASSFG010000032.1:0-2887 GCA_035694685.1 Pirellulales bacterium | reverse complement strand
AACCCTCAATGTAGCAGGGAATGACGGGCACCCGCGCTTTCAAGGCCACCAGGGCCGCTCCCGGCCGGCCGGGCAACATGAAATTCGAGGTTTTGTTGATGCGCCCCTCGGGAAACATGCCCACCAGATCGCCTTGCCCGGCGTATCGCAGCGCAAGTTTGGTGGCCGCGGTGTCGATGCCGGCTCGACCGGTGGGAATCACCTGCAATGCCCGCAGCGCCCAACCGATAACCGGCAACTTGACGTACTCTCGGGCGACCATCCAGTGTACAGGTCGGTCGCAGGCGCGCGCGATGAAGCCGGGATCGATCGGGCCTCGATGGTTGCAAACAATCACCGCACCCTGGCCGGGTGGCAAGCGCACGCGCCCCTCGATCCTTGCCCGCCAGAGAACCCGCGTCATAAATTGATTGAACACGAGCAGGCCAAACAAAAACGGGTTCAGGCGCGACCGTCGATAACCGCGCACCGCCCAGGTCACGAGCGCGGCTACGACGGATATCAGTACCACGATGGCAAGCGTTTTCGACATTCAAACGAACGGCGGAGATTGTCGGCGGTTAATTTCCGAGACGCGGAATCCAAACCGGACGAAGGCAAGCGTCTCGCGTTGGGCAAACCCGCAAGACTCACGAGTGTAGCATGGCGGCACCGATGAAGCACGCCGCTTCGCCGCCGCGGCGTCATTGTGAGGCGTTTCCGAGATGTCAATGAACGGTTCCTGCGATGTGTCCCGATTAGCATTGGGGCCGGACGGTCGGTATCCTAAAGTTGTGGAAGAACCTCCATTCTAATTTGCCTTGCCACCCCCCATGCAAGTTCCAGACACAACGTTGGATCGGATCGCGGCTATCGAGCGACAATGCCGAGAGCAGCGTGAGGAGCTGAATGCTGTCAAGTGTCTTGTGGCCGCCAGTTTGACCACGGTGGCGGAGTCGTTAAAACCGACGAACGCACGATTTGCCCGTCTCGCCGCCGAGTGGAAGCGATCCGAAAGCCCGTCATCGTCGGCTAGGGAACTGGCGATGCATTCAGCGTACCAACAGATCATTGGCATGGGGCCAGTCGCGATTGGCTGGATTATCGGGGAATTGGAAAAAGAGCCGGACCACTGGTTCTAGGCCTTGCATTGCCTGACGGGCGGCGCAGACCCTGTGCCTGCCTCGGATCGGGGCGATATCAACGCGATGGCGAGAGCATGGATTCAATGGGCCACCGAAAATGGCTATCGACCGTAAAGCCGTCATCGAACGGTTCCTTCCTTCCCTCCGCAATCACGATTATCGGGTTACAAGCCCGCAAGCGAATCGCTATAACTGGAAAGGTGGTCGTCTTCATGAAGCGAAGGCGCGGCAGCGCAATGGCCGGGGCGCACCCGTAGCGCCGCTTTTTGCCAAGGACACGGCACATGAACAAGTGCGAACAGCCCACCGACGACACGGCCCTCGGCAGCCGCGTGCTGGGTGTCGATCCCGGCTTAAACGTCACCGGCTATGGCGTGCTCGAAGTGGCCCTCGGCGGCCCGAAGCTGCGCGAGGCGGGCGTCGTCCGCGGCCGTGACCGAAAATCGCTCACCGCCCGGCTCGTCGAAATCTACGACGGGCTATGCGACGTCATCGACCAGCTCAAGCCCTCGGCCATGGCGCTGGAACAACTCTATAGCCACTACAGTCGGCCGCGCACCGCCATTCTCATGGGGCATGCCCGCGGCGTGATTTGCCTGGCGGCCGCTCGGTCGGGCATTCCTGTGGCCAGTTACAGCGCGACGCAAGTGAAAAAAACGCTGACCGGCAACGGCCGGGCCAAAAAGGACCAAATGCAACGTGCGGTCCAGCAAGAGCTGCGTCTGAAACTGTTGCCCGATCCGCCCGACGTGGCCGACGCCTTGGCGATTGCGCTGTGCCATTATTATCGTCAACCGCAGTGGGCGGCACTGGCACGGCGCGTTGTCGTTCGGCCGGCGGTGGAGTAAAATGGTATAGTTGACGGAATTACAGCGCACTGAATCTTCGAATGAAACAACGCGGCCTGCTCCATCATGGCATCGCCTGGCTGTTGTCAGCGGCATTGCTGCTGACGAACGGTTTGCCTATTTCGATCGAGCATGCGCACCATATTTCGGGCGATTTGGCGCACCATCGGCATGGTAGCGACCTCGCTTCGCCTCGATCTTCCGGGACAAACGTTGGCGCGCCGGCCGCCGTCGACGACGTGACTGACCACCTGCACTTGCTGTGGCTTGGTTGGGAATTCGCCGTGCCCGCTCCGCAGGATCAGCCGCCCGGCACTCACGCCGCGACGTCAGTTGAGTTGCTGGCGCGGCTGGAAACGCTGGGAGCTTCTCAAACCAGCGCTGCCGGTAGCCTCCCGGGGCACGACACCGCTTTGGGCATTTCGACTCTGGCATCGGCGTCGTCGCCGGCTGCTTCCCACGCTGCCGCTAATTTCTTTTTACGGGCGGCCTCGCTAGCCCGCCCGCTGGCCGCACTTCCGCTCTGCGATATTGCGCGTCACGCGCGCTCCGGTGTGCAACTGGCCTGACACGCTCGGCCCGTCTAGACGTGCGCCGAAAGCAGCGGAGGATGGCCTTCCAAGGCCGTCCAAGAACCGACGAAGCGATTGGAAATCGGTCAGCATCTCAGCATCGAGATGCGGTTAGATGGAATCATCGCCTACTCGAGCAGTGCGTGCGCGGCCAAACGCGCGCCTCCGTCGTATGTAGCAGAATTCGTGAGAATTCTGCCCCGAACTCACGGCAACGCTCCGACTTCTCACGAAGTCGGCTACGTTGAATGATCCGCCCGGCAGTCCGTCCGCGTCTGGTGTTACAGATTTGCCCGGCGAGCGGGCGAGAATCGCCGATAGGCCGAGAAGGTTGATTGCCATC
>DASSFG010000031.1:0-10234 GCA_035694685.1 Pirellulales bacterium | reverse complement strand
CTCGCGTATTTCAATCCGAAAGCCTGGTGACTCTGCCAGCAGATCTTTGACGAACTGTTTGACGCGCTTCATCAGGATTCCGACAATGGCACCCGATTCGCGACTGACATAAATCGTCAAGAGGTCGCTGAGCCGCTCTGCTCGATAGCTGTCGGCGGACAGGAATACTTCGATGCAGTCGCCGTCGATGTTGTAAAACGCCTTCGGTTCGCTAACGCGGCTCGCCATCCCAGCAGCCTTGGCAACGAGGGCCTGGGCAAAAGGGTCTTCCATGTTTATTTGTTGCGTCGTCATATTGCCCAACATAGCAGAGCCAATGGTCTTCTTCAATTTCATGCTTGATGTCGCGCACTCCTTGAAAAATGGCCCTCGGCTTCAGCAGCCCTTGTCGCACCGTAATGGCCAATTCCTTTGCGGCACCCATTCCACAGGACGCCACCCAGTCCATTCTCTCATGTGAAATGAGAAGATCCCATTCGCCTCCGTCCGAAGGATCGATGGCTCGGACAGTTGCATATCCCTTGCGGGATTTCTCCTTCGACCGGTCATCTGGTTTATCACTTGATGGCATCGCTTACCTCGCCGGCTATTCGCCGTTTCTCTCCGCCGCGCTCCACGACTGCCGAACGAAATCGCGCCCCTTAAACAGCTTGCGGCCCAGGTTCTGATTGTAGTTGGTCCAGCAGCTCTCCACGTTCGGATCGTCGCGCATTTGCTGCTCGAAACTGTGCAGCTTGGCATCGAGATTATCGAGCTGCGTTAAGGCCACCGCTTCCAAGGTCATGGGCAATTTGGGGCTGCCAAATTCATATTGCCCATGGTGCGTGATGATCATGTGCTTCAAGCGCAGTGCCAACTCCTCTGGCACGGCCTCGCCGGCCAGTCGCTCGGCCTCGCTAAGCTTTGCTTCGAGCATGCTCACGCCCATCACCACGTGCCCGATAAGTTGACCTTCGTCGGTATAGGCAAAGCCGCGGTCGTAGCTCAGCTCGCCAATTTTTCCGATGTCGTGCAGAAAGGCCCCCATCAGCAGCAGGTCGGCATCGATGTTGCGATAGAGCGGTGCGACCTGCTGGCAAACCTCCATCACGTTCACCACGTGCTCCAGCAATCCGCCGACGTAAGCGTGATGGTTCTTCACGCCCGCCGGAGCGCGGGTGAAACGGCCCATGAAATCGTCGTCGATGAGGAAACACTCGGCCAGATTCAGCAGGTGCGGATTTTTGATTCCCCGCAGCAGTGCTTTCAGCCGCGCCGTCATGCGCTCGATTTCCTGCGGTCCGACCGGCATGAAATCGCCATAGTCGATTTCTTCGTGGCGGGCCTTGCAGATGTTGGAGGCAATGAGCTGCAAACATCCCTGGTAAAGCTGCGTGTTTCCCTCGACGCGCACAAAGTCGCCGTCGTCGAAGTTGCGGTACTCGACCTCGCTGGCGTTCCACATCCGCGCGCTGATGGTGCCGCTGCGGTCCGATAACTCGACCTGCAAATAAAGATTGCCGTTGCGATTGGGGCGCAATTGCTTTTGCGAAACGAGAAATACCTGATCGACGGCCTCCTGGTGGCCGAACTGATTGACAAACCGACGGGGCATAGGGCGCCTTTACGCTCGGAACACGACGTGCCTGGAACGAACACGCCCGGCGACACAGGCCGGGCAACGATGTTGATTCTAGCGCCCTGCCGGTGCGACAACAAGGCGTGGCCCATTGCCCGGCCGCGCTCGGCGGGCTAACGTGGAAAAAGCGGCGAGGTTGTGCCGCTGGCAGGTCCATCAACATTCTGGCTTGAATGCTCGCCGGCACTAGTATCTTTTGTTTCGCCGCCAGTTACGCCGTGGCCCTGCTGCTCGAGGGTTCGCGGCTTTTCTTTCGCAGCGGCGTGCGCGGGGCCATTCTGCTTGGTTTTGGCGCGGCGGGGTTCTTTGACCACACAATCTTCTTGGTCTACCGGGCCAGCTCTGAGCCGATGCCGCTGGCCAGCGAATTCGATTGGTACCTGGTGGCGGCCTGGCTCTTGGCGGCGGTTTATCTTTATCTGACCTTGCACTTTCCGCGAACTGCCAGCGGCTTATTTACGTTGCCGTTGATTTTGGGACTGGTGGCCGTGGCTGCGAAGTTTGCCAACCGGCAGCCCTTCGCACAAACCAAGGCATCGCAATTCTGGGGCACGATTCATGGGACGTTTGTCTTGCTGGGTACGGTGGCCGTGCTGGTGGGATTCGTGGCGGGGCTGATGCACCTGGTGCAAAGCTATCGGCTCAAGCACAAGCTGCCCGCCGCACAGGGCTTCCAGTTGCCTAGCTTGGAGTGGCTCGAGCGAACCAACAGCCGAGCCACCATTTTTTCGGCCTTGGCCTTGGCGGTTGGCTTTGTGTCGGGACTGCTGTTGAACCTCGTCAATCGGTCGGAGCGTCCCGGAGAATCGCTTCCGTGGAACGATCCGGTCATCTCTAGCTCCGGGGCGCTTTTGGCTTGGATGGTGGCGGCTGCGCTGTTCAGCATTTTTTATCGGCCTGCCCGGCAGGGTCGGAAGGTGGCCTACCTGACTGTCGCCAGCTTTTTGTTTTTGGCCGCCGTATTGGGCTATCAGCTCGCCGCGCCCACGGTTCACGGCGAGGGGAAGGAGCCAAGACAAGGAGACAAGGAGACAAGGGGACAAGGAGATCATGCGCACATCCCCTTGTCTCCTTGTCTCCTTGTCTCCTTGTCACGCAGCTTCGCGGCCAACGTGGCCCCTACCTGGTACGTGGTCTCCAACGAGGGCTGCGCATGAAGCTCCAGGTCGTCGGTTGCAGTCATCGTCACTCCAGCGTGGCTACACGTGAGCGGCTGGCGTTCAGTCCGGCGCAAGCGGAAGAGGCGCTCGACGATTTTCACAGTCGCTTCCCCGATAGCGAAGCGGTGCTGCTTTCCACCTGCAACCGTGTAGAAGTCTACACCGCCGCTGAAGACCCGACGCGGGGGCCGACGCAGCAGCAACTCGTCGAGTTTCTGGCTGAGTTTCACGGTTTGCACGTAGCCGACGTCTTCGATGACCTGTTCGAGCGGACCGGCGAGGACGCGGTCCGCCATCTGTTTGAAGTGGCGGCCAGTCTCGACAGCATGGTGCTGGGCGAATCGCAGATTGTGAACCAGGTTTGGCAGGCGTACACGCTGGCACAAAACCGCCAGACGGCTGGCCCGTTGACCAACCAGATCTTTCAGGCCGCGATGCGCGTCGCCAAGCGTGTGGCGAGCGAAACGTCGATCAATGAAAAGCGGCTAAGTATTCCGAGTGTGGCCGTGGGCGATTTTGCCAAGCGCATTTTCGAGCGCTTCGACGACAAACAGGTGCTGGTCATCGGAGCGGGCGAAATGGCGGACGAAACCTTGCGCTATCTGCGTGACGAAGGCGCCCACCAGGTGACGGTGCTCAACCGCAGCTTCGAGCGCGCCCGTGCTCTGGCCGAAAGTTGGCAAGGCCGGGCCGCTGGTTGGGAAACGCTCGACGAGGCGCTCGTCGCGGCGGATCTTGTGGTAAGCACGACGGGCGCGACCGAGCCGGTCGTCACGCTGGCCCGATATCATCAGATCGAAGCGTTACGCGAGCAACGCGACCTGTTCGTGCTCGACCTAGCGGTGCCGCGTGATTTCGATCCGGCCATCGGCGAATGCCTGAACGTCTACTTGTATTCCATTGACGACTTGGAGGAGACCTGCCGCCGCAACCGCGACGAGCGCAACAAGGAGCTGCCGCGGGCCATGGCCATCGTCGAGGAAGAGACAGCCCGCTTCATGGCCGAGTTGCACCACCATGCTACGGGCCCGATTATCAAGCGGCTGCGGCAGGGCTGGCAACAGCCCAAGGAAGACGAGTTGAAGCGACTCTTCAACCGGTTGCCGAAGCTGACGGAGGCCGAGCGCGACGAAATTCGCCAGTCGTTCGAACGGCTGATCAACAAGCTCTTGCACCCGCCGCTCGAATCACTGCGCGACGAAGCGCGGCACGGCATTCCCCACGCTTTGCTCGACGCCCTCAAGCGGTTGTTTCAGCTCAAGGATTAGATGCCTTGTTCACTCTTAAACTTCGGATTGGTGGAGCTCAACTGCCGTCGACGTCGGGCGGGGGCACCGATTTGCCGAAAAATCGCGAGAGGTCAATGCCGCCCTTCTGCTCCTCTTCGAGCAGTTTCAGACGCGTTTCCAGCCGTTCCACTCGCCGCAGTAAAGCGGGCAGAAGGTGCCGCGAGTCGTCCATGGCCCTCAGCCGCGGCACTTGCGGATAGTGCAGGTGCCGCTCCAGCGCTGAAAAAAGCAACAGCGGATCGCGGCGTCGGTTCGCCAGTGCGATCTTGCCTTCCTTCTCTCCAAACAGCACCGGTTTCTCCGGGCCTTGCAGATCCAGACCTTGCCGCTGCCGCTGATTCACAAAGTGTACGCTGCGCACGTAAATCATGTCGGCCACGTCGACCAACCCCACCTGCCGGCGTACCGTGGTGATCCATTCGCGCCAGGCGTCGTCGAAGATGGGATCGCCGGCCACGGCGTCGAGCCCCTTGTCGTAGCCCAGCCGATTGCGGCACAAACACTCGAACTGATACAAGAAGACGCCTTGACGCGTGGCGCTTTCTGCCCGATAGCGTGCCTCGCGTTCCAGTATGTGCAATGCCACGCCGAAGTCGAAGCGGCCGCGCTCTCGCTCGGCTTCAGAGATGACGAATGTCTGGAAGGGTGTGAAATAGTGGGCCAGTCGCGTCATGGCCGTGCCGAACACGCCGCTGTGCCGCAGTTCGGTGCGCAGAAAGTCGACCGCCATCGGCAGCCGAGTGGTCGAAAGCAGTTCCTCGCGCACCGAGGCCAGCAACTCTTGCGTTGAGAGGTTCTGCTGCTGGCGCTCTCTCAGCACTTGGAAGAAGTAGGCTTGTTCGACATATTCCTCGCGTTCGAGCATGCACTGCAATTCTCGCCCGTCGCGGGCCTGGACTGCAACTCCGGAATCTTTTTTTCAGCCTCGGCAAAAACCTCTATTGACACACTTGAACAGGACCGGTTACGTTAGCGCACGTTCATGATGGACATGTTTGTATAGGGTTGTGACAGCCCTGCAAGCCCGCGAATTCGCCGGGCGGGCAGGGTTTTTTCGTGCTCCGGTGCGCTCCATGTGTGGGCACTCTCGTCGCCGTCAGAATGCCTGACGCGATACATCGGGCCAGTCGCCAAAACATTTCTTTTTTTGGAAGGACGCCAAAATGCTAGTACTTTCGCGCGCTCGTGGAGAGCAAATCGTCATCGGTCAGGACATCACTGTCACCGTGCTGGAGGTGCGTGGCGACAAGGTCAAGCTCGGTTTCAATGGCCCCGCCGAGGTACCGATCCATCGTCGTGAGGTATACGAGCGCCTGCTCGACGAAGCCGACCTGCTATGCGCCAAATGAGCTCATCGGCCCGCGCGACATGGCCGACGCTTGCCGTGCCGCGGCCCGAACGATCGCCTGACGCAACTCGACCAGCGGCACCGGCTTGACGAGACAAAGCGGCGTGTGAGGGCCCTTGTCGCCATCGAGCAATTCGGCGTCCGGGAGACCGGTCACTAGGATGGCGGGCAGTTGCCGTGTCCGCCAAATCCGGCGCACGGCTTCCACCCCGTTCAGCCGGGGCATGTGGGCATCGGTGATGATCAGATCGGGACGGGTAGCGAGGCAGCCCGCGACGAGCTGTTCGCCGTCAGCGGCCTCCACCACGACTTCATAGCCCAGCAGCCGGAGAGCGCGACAAAAAAAGTCTCTCACGCGGTCATCGTCGTCAGCGATGGCAATTCGCAAGGGTCGATCTGAAGGTTCCACTGGCATTCTCCCCGTTAAACTGCCAAAAGGCTCTCTCGTTTCCATGCAAACTCTGCGCCGCCAACACAAGTTTCTTAAAAATAAGGAGTTGCGCAGCGTGAGGTGGATCTGCGGCGATTTGGTTTGGCCACTTAAAACTCGGCCTGGCCGGCGGATGTGGCCAGCGCTTGTCCAGCCGAGCCATTTTGCTGAAAAACCTGCAAGGTCTTTCGGTCAGGCTGTTGCTGTTGACGCTGGATGGCTAAGCTGGAATGGGTGTATTCCACCGCTGCTCATGCACGAGGTAATCCGATGAAAGCCAAATTGGCAGTTCTGCTGGCTGCAACGCTTCTTATGCCTTGTACGGCGTCGGCCTATCGGCGCGGTGGTAGAGGTGGCGGCTACGGCGGGGGCGCGGGTTCGACGCCCTTCGGAAGTGCGATGGCCGGCATGGCCATGTTCACGAGTGCCGCGGGCCAATACAACCTTTATACCTCGCAGGCCGCCGTCAATTATCAACAGGCGTATCAGCACTACATTCAAAACCGCAAGTTGGCGGTGCAGACCTATTTCGATTTGCGGCGCATGAATGCCAGCTACCGTGCCGAACAGGAAATGTTGCACCCGCATGCCACGCCCGACGAAATTGCGGCGTTCAACCAGGCGCGGCTGCCCGAGCCTTTGTCAGGCAATGTTTTCGACCCCGGCCACGGCGTGATCGACTGGCCGCCGATTTTGCGTCGTTCGGAGTTTGATGACGGGCGGCACACCGTCGAGGGGCTATTCACCGAATGGTCGTCCGACCCGCACGAATCGGGTCTGGGCACGGAAAACTGCCGCAACATTCAGCACGCGGTGGCCGACCTGGGTGACAAGCTCCACTCCGAGATCAAGCAATTCCAGCCCGACGAATACATTGCCGCCAGTAAATTTCTCCGCAGCCTCGCTTACCAGGCCCGCACGCCCTCCGGCTCCACCGTCGCCAGCAAGTAGCCAGTGGCATGGCGCCGCGGCGATGGTCCATCGTACCAAACTTTGGAGTGCGGCGATTTATCGCCGCTTTGGGCTTGCGGCGGAGCCGCTTTCTTTTGGTGCGTCGGCCGGCGATGAACACCCGGCGCGACCAAAGAAAGGTCGCTCCGCGACCTACAAAAGCGGCGATAAATCGCCGCACTCCAAAGGCTGGTGCCGCCGCGCAGCGGACGATTCTCGAGAGGTGTAGAACAACGGAACACACTTGGACCTATCGCGCCGTTGACGAAGAGGCAACGCAGAAGCTGGGAATAGCACTGGCCAAGGCGCTGCCTCGTCCGGCCGTGGTTGCCCTGAGCGGCACGCTGGGGGCGGGCAAGACGCGGCTCGTGCAAGCGATGGCACCTGGCATCGGCATCGACCCCGGCCAGGTCACGAGCCCGACGTTCGTCTTGTTGCACGAGTACGTCGGCGACAGTCCGCTCTTTCACTTCGACGCCTATCGGCTCACGAGCGACGAAGAGTTCTGGCAGCTTGGCGCCGAGGAATATCTCTACGGCCGCACGGGCGGAATCGCCGTGATCGAATGGGCCGAGCGCGTCGCCGCCTGCCTGCCTCGCGAGCGGCTCGACATTTCGATCGCCGTCGCCGGTCCCACGGAACGGCAGTTCGACGTCACCGCCCATGGCGAGCCGTATCAACAAGCGCTTGAACGATTGATTGCCGGCGTTGGCTAGCCTCCTTGACACCATCTTGAGCGAGTTGCAAGCCGAGATCTGCAACTCGATCCAGTCTCAAGCTGGTGTTAAAATGGTGTCGTGCAAAGGAAGCTCCATCAACGCCTGTTACTTCTCGTCGCCCTCTCACCGCTCGCGCTGCCGTGTCACGTCGCCAGGGCTGCGATGCCGGAAGACATCGAGTTTTTTGAGAAGCGCGTGCGGCCGATATTGGTTGAACATTGTTTCGAGTGCCACTGCGGCGGCGAGAAGGCGACCAAGGGCGGGCTGAGGCTCGATTTACGCGACGGTTGGTCCAAGGGCGGCGATTCAGGACCGGCCATCGTGCCCGGCAAGCCGGACGAAAGCCCGCTGATTCAGGCGATTCGCTACGAAGATTCGGCTTTGCAAATGCCTCCCTCAGGTAAGTTGCCGCAGGCGGTGATTGATGACCTGACTACGTGGGTGGCGCGCGGCGCCGCCGACCCGCGCACCCAATCGGCCGATGTCAAGAAAAACCAGCCGGTCCTTCAGCCTGCCGATCACTGGGCCTATCAGCCGCTCGTCGACTGCGCTGTGCCTGAAACCACCGATCGCGATTGGGCACGTGACGACATCGACCGCTTCCTGCTCGCCAAGATGGAGGAAAAAGGCTTGCGTCCGGCGGCCGACGCGCCGCCAGAAACGCTCGTGCGGCGGCTCTATTTCGATCTCATCGGCTTGCCGCCGTCGCCCGAAGAGATCGACGCCTTTCTCGCCGATGCCTCGCCCGACGCCTACGAACGGCTGGTCGACCGGCTGATCGCCTCGCCGGCATTCGGCGAGCGTTGGGCGCGGCACTGGCTCGACGTAGCTCGCTTTGGCGAGTCGATGACGCTTCGCGGGCTCGTGTTTCAGGAAGCTTGGCGCTACCGCGATTATGTGATCGACACGTTCAACCACGATCGCCCCTACGACCAGTTTGTGCGCGAGCAGGTGGCCGGCGACTTGCTCCCAACCGATTCGATTGAAGAGCGACAGCGGAACCTGGTCGCCATCAGTTTTCTCGCCTTCGGCAACGTCAACCTCGAAGAGCAGGACAAGGCTCAATTGCGGATGGACGTCGTTGACGAGCAACTCGACACGATCGGCAAGGCGTTTCTGGCCCAGACGCTCGGCTGTGCGCGTTGTCACGATCACAAATTCGACCCCATTCCCACGCGCGACTATTACGCCCTGGCCGGCATCCTGCGCAGCACGAAGACGCTGGAGCACGCCAACGTCTCGAACTGGATCGAACGGCCGCTGCCGCTCGAGCCCGAACAAGACGAAATCATATCTCGCCAGGAAACGGCCATCGCGGCGCTGGAGCAACAGCTCAAGACGCTCAGCGGCGCGCGGTTGGGAGTGGTGGCGGCCAAGGAACTTTCGGGCATTGTGGTCGACGATCGTGATGCCAAGCGCGTGGGAGAATGGAAGCTGTCGCAGTTCAACGGCGCCTACATCGGCGACGGCTATCTCCACGACCTCGACCAGGACAAAGGTCAAAAGACGCTGACGTTTTTGCCGCAACTCCCCGAAGCCGGGCTATATGAGGTTCGTCTGGCCTATACGCCGGGCGACAATCGCGCCACCAACGCCCCCGTGACGGTGTTCAGCGCCGACGGCGAAAAGCTGGTGCGGGTGAACGAGCGCCAGCCGCCCCCTGTCGATGGCCGCTTCATATCACTGGGCCAATATCACTTTGAACTGAACGGGCAGGGCTTCGTGATCGTGGCCAACGAAGCGACCGACGGTCATGTGATTGCCGACGCGGTGCAGTTCTTGCCCGTCGAGGCCGAAGCGGCCTCGTCGTCCGCGTCTGCCACGGCGGCAACGAACAACGCTGATCAGGCCGACCGTGCTGTCGAGCTGAAGCGGTTGGAGCTCGAGCTCAAGCAACTCAAGTCGAGCGGCCCGGTACGGCCCAAGGTGATGACCGTCGTTGAGGAGAAGGAGATCGGCGACACGCGCGTCCACGTTCGTGGGAACGTACATAACCTTGGCGAAGCCGTGCCGCGCGGCTTTTTGCAGGCGGCGAGCGTTGGCCCGTCCGCGCCGATGCCGGCGCACGAAAGCGGCCGGCGGCAACTCGCCGATTGGCTCGTCGAGCGCGACAACCCGCTGACCGCGCGCGTGCTGGTCAACCGCGTCTGGCATTGGCTGTTCGGCGCGGGGCTGGTACGCACGACTGACAACTTCGGCACGGCCGGCGAAGTCCCATCGCATCGTGAGTTGCTCGATTACCTCGCGCTGCGATTCATGGACGACGGTTGGTCGGTAAAGAAGCTCGTGCGACGTATTGTCGTCACGCGCGAATATCGTCTTTCGACAGCAGCCGATGACACGGCAAGAGTCGCCGATCCCGAAAACCGTCTGCTGAGCCATGCCACACGTCGGCGGCTGGACGCCGAATCCCTGCGCGATGCCATGTTGCTCGTCGCCGGCCAACTCGAGCGCCGGACAGGCGGCAAGACCTTCGCCGCCGGGGTGACCGCCGATTACGGCTACAAGCACAACGCGCCTTGCCGCAGCGTGTACGTACCCGTCTTTCGCAACGCGCTGGCCGATATTTTCAAGGTGTTCGACTTTGCCGATCCCAGCACGGTGACCGGCGTGCGCACCACGAGCACCACGCCGCAGCAGGCTTTGTTCTTCATGAACGACCCCTTCGTAATCGCCTGTTCTCGGCAGGCGGCCGCGCGTCTCTTGGCCATCGGCGACG
>DASSFG010000030.1:0-6728 GCA_035694685.1 Pirellulales bacterium | reverse complement strand
AGCACGACACCCGCCGGCAGAAAGAGCGGCCAGGCGGCAGTGTCGTGCTTCCACACGTCGGGCGTGCCCCAAATCCATTCCCCGGGAATGCCCAGGTGGAAGTGATCGCCATAGAACCCGATAAAAAAGGCCGTCATCGCCGCCAGGCTTAAGGCAATGAGTACGGCGGGCGTAGTCCACGTGCGATCGGACATGCAACAGCTCCCAGGGATCCTCCGCGAAAACGCGGCAACATAGCATTGTGCGCACAACGACAGGGACCGTGCCAGGGGATATTGTGAAACCCGCGGCTGGCAATCAGGGTATGATTATCGTTCAGAAGATGAGACCTGCGTCGAGACGAGCGATGGCGGCCCAAGAGCAACAAGCGGCAACAAATCTGGCCGGCGTGGATCCAACGTGGGCATGGGAGCCCTGGCAGCCGAACGCAAGCCAATCCTGGAATCGCGAACTGGCGGCACACCTCTACCGCCGCGCCGGCTTTGCGGCAACGTGGACACAGCTTGAAGAGGCCGCCGCGGTGGGTTGCCAGGCCACCGTCGAGCGACTGGTGACCGGCGAGCCGGGCGCTGACGGCTTTTATCAGGAAGCCGCCCGGTCGGCCGAGTCGCTGCTCGCTTCGGGCGACGCCAAGCAATTGGCCGCCTGGTGGCTCTATTTGCTCGTTCACTCGCCACATCCCTTGCGCGAGCGGCTGACGCTCTTCTGGCACGGCCATTTCGCCACCTCGGCCGCCAAGGTGACCGACGCGCGAATGATGTACGCCCAGAATAGCCTGTTTCGGCAATACGCGTTGGGCAGCTTCAGGCCGTTGCTCGATCGGGCATCCAAAGATCCGGCCATGCTCCTTTGGCTCGATTCCACCACGAATCACAAGGCCCACCCCAACGAGAACTTTGCCCGTGAAGTGATGGAGTTGTTTTGCCTGGGCATCGGCAACTATAGCGAACACGACATCAAAGAAGCCGCGCGGGCCTTTACCGGCTGGGAACTGCGGCAGGGGGCGTTTCGCTTTAACCGCCCTCAACACGATAGCGGGCAAAAGTCGGTGCTCGGCCAGACCGGCCCTTGGACGGGCGACGACGTGCTGCGCATTCTGCTCGATCAGCCCGCCACCAGCCGCTTTCTGGTCGGCAAGTTATTTCGTTATCTGGTGAGCGAGGCGGCTGACCCGCCCGCCGCCCTGATCGAGCCGCTAGCAGCCGGCTTACGCCAGCGCGATTACGATCTGGCCTGGCTGGTGCGCACGGTGCTGTCGTCCAACCTTTTCTACTCGCCGCAGGCAGTGCGGCAGCGCGTGAAGAGTCCTGTTGAGATGGCGGTCGGCCTGCTGCGGTCGCTGGAGTTGCCCGTCAACACGTTCGCCTTGCAGGAAGACTTGCAGAAGCTCGGCCAAGGAGTTTTGTTTCCGCCCAACGTCAAGGGCTGGGACGGCGGCAAGGCCTGGATCAACTCGTCGACGTTGGTCGGCCGCGCCAACCTGATCTGGGCGATCGTCGGAGGCGATGTCCGCCTCAAGACCCGCTTCGACCCCGAAAAACTCGTCGCGTTGCGTGGCGTCGAACAGCCGGCGGCGCAATCCGCCCGGCTGGCAGACCTGCTGTTGTCGGCCTCTTTGCCGGATACGGTGCATGTGCAGCTCGTGGCGATTGCTGCGGGTTCCGAGGGCAGCCCTCGGCAGCGGCTCGCCAGGCTGGTCCATGCCCTGGCGACACTGCCGGAGTATCAGTTGGGGTAGGTCAGCGTTTGCACACTGACATACGTCGCGGACAGATTACAGGCCCGTTCTTTATTTCGTCAGGCTGGAAAGCCTGACCTACAAACGATGACCACACGACGACAATTCCTGCAAAACACGCTCGGTTCTTCGGCCTTATTGTCGATGGGGTTCAGTGCGCCGGCATTTCTGGCTCGAGGCGCCAGCGCCGCTCAAAACGCCTCGGGCGGAAACGTGTTGGTCGTCGTGCAGCTCAGCGGCGGCAACGACGGTCTCAATACTGTCATTCCATTCGCCGACGAAGCCTATGAAAAAAATCGTATCGTGCTGCGGATACCGAAAGACCAGGTGCTCAAGATCGACGAGCACCTCGGCCTGCACCCGCAAATGACGGGTTTTCGCAAGTTGATCGACGACGGCCGACTGGGAATCGCGCAGGGTGTCGGCTATCCGAATCCCGATCGCTCGCATTTCCGTTCGATGGACATCTGGCACACCGCCAGGCCCACCGTTGAAGACAAGCGCGACGGCTGGCTGGGCCGCGCACTCGATTGTTCCCCGGCCGGTTCCGGCGGCGACGTGCCGGCGCTGCACTTGGGCGCCAGCCCTTCGCCGTTGGCGCTGTTGAGCCTCAAGACGGCGGTTCCCTCGATTGAATCGTTAGAGGGCTTTCGGCTGCGGGCCGACGGCGGCGCCTTACCGCTGCCGTCACTCAGCAAGCTCACCGAGGCCGCCCGGCCCGACGCGCCTGAGCTGCTCGAGTTCATGCGGAAGAGCGCGCTTTACGCATATGCCTCGAGCCAGGAGGTGCAAGAGGTGTTGAAACAGGAAAAAGAAGCGTCGCCGTACCCCGGCTTCGCGCTGGCCCAAAAGCTGAAACAGATCGCGCAGCTTATCGATGCGGGACTGGGCACGCGAATCTACTACGTGTCGCACGATGGTTTCGACACCCACTCCAACCAACTCGCCGGGCATGCGGCGCTTCTGAACGAGCTGTCGGCGGCCGTGTCGGCATTTATCGACGATCTTGCCGGTCGAGGCCAGCTCGACCGAGTGGTCGTGCTCTGCTTCTCGGAATTCGGCCGCCGCGTGCGCGAAAACGCCAGCCAAGGGACCGATCACGGCACGGCCGCGCCGGTGTTCCTGGCCGGCGGCCGAGTGCAAGCGGGCATGCTCGGCGCCCAGCCCAGCCTGACCGACCTCGACGGCGAGGGCGACCTCAAGTTCCACACCGACTTCCGGCGTCTCTACGCCACCCTGCTCGAAAGCTGGCTCGCCTGTCCCAGCGAAGCCGTGCTCGGCCAGAAGTTCGAGCCGCTGCCGATCTTGAAAGGCTAACGGGAACGCGCAGCAACAAGTGGTAGGGTGGGGACTGGCCTGCGCGAAATCAATGTCGCCAATCGCAAAGCGTTGATGCTGCCTTTGTTCCGCTCCACCGGCACGAGGCCGGTGCTGGCGGAGCGGAGATACGTTAACCGACCGGCGCGAAAATGCCGGTCGGTTAACGTAATGGCGAGCGGCAGGTGGGCCCAACTGGCTAAATTAGCCAGTTGCCGCGTCATTGTTTTACCGAGTTGCCAAAGAGCTCCGCGCCCGCGACTGACTTCGTGAGAAGTCAGTCGTAGCTGACTTCGTGAGAAGTCAGGCCGCTGCCGCGCCGTTGCGGCCGCACGGCAATGGCGACCCCGTATGGCCCAGCCCGGGTACCCGCTTGCGGGTGCGGCTGGGTTTGCGGTCGCCAAAGGCGACCGAGCCACAGCCGAGGGCGGCTGTGCCACCTCCGCACTGTTGCGGCCGGGGGCGGGCGGCTACCACGGCCCAATTACCCTTGTCAAAAAGAGAATTACCGTTGTCAAAAACAAAAGTTGGGTTGTTGAATTTGCCGTTCTAAACTGTTTGGTTTCAAACAGATTGCGTCAACCGCCCTCCGGCCTTGCAAATCTGCCCGCAACCATAAATCTGGGGGGCTACACCTCGTTTTGTAGCCGGACTCGTGAGAGTTCGGGCTCGCCAAAACATGATCGTAACCCACAGATATCATCGATAGGTACGGATAGGAGTACATCGGCGGCATCCAATCCGTGGTTTCGTCCCTTGATCTTTCCTCCCTCATCCCTCATCCTTCATCCCTCATCCTAAACCCGAACTGCCTTGGCGTGCGTTTTCTTTCACCAGCGCCGAAGGCCGGCAAAGACTGAACCGCCAGCGAGCCCGCCTATCGCCCAAAAAAGATGCACTCGAACACAAACATGCGTACATTTTTGGCACCTATCCGCAACGTCCCAGCTAGGGAACTACGAACAATCAAAAAACGCCGGGATTCGGCCAACGGTGCAAATTTGCACCGCTCGTACGCCCCGCCGCTGGCTTTGCCGCCACTGCTCACCTTTTAGGCACGCTCATGGTCCACCGCACCGAAACGCAATCTTTGGAGTGCGGCGATTCATCGCCGCTTTGGCTTGCGGCGGAGCCGCTTTCGTTTGATGCGTCTGCCGGCGACCAAGAACCGGCAGGACGAAAGAAAGGTCGCTTCGCGACCGACGAAAGCGGCGATAAATCGCCGCACTCCAAAGGCCCGCCCTCACCTTCACGTCCCCGTCGAGCGGATCGAACATCTTCCCTGTCTACCGGTCTACTTTCCACTTTCCACTTTCCACTTTCTACCGTCAACTGTCTACCGTCTACCTGCCCTTGTTCTACCGGGCAACTGGCTTGGATGCTCCGTGTGCGCCGCACGCTACGACTTGCGGCTTGGCGCCCAATCCCTAATCCCTAATCCCTAATCCCTTTTTCCCGCCCTATCTTTAGACGCACCTCGTCGCCAAGAAGTTCCATTTTGGTTGCGGCCAATTTGATTCTGGCCGGTTGAACTCCTCGCCGTTGAGCACCGCCTGCCGCGTCTTGACCACTCTGCGCGTGGTGTCCCAATCGACGCTTTCTTCCGGCAGGGCCGCAAGGTGCCGGTGCTCGGCGTGAGCGCGAGCCTGCGCACCGGCACTCAACATGGCCAGCGCCGAAGACGATACATCCGGCACCAAGGCGGCCTCAATGACCGTGTCATCAAGCACGACCTTGTCCGCTTCATTTTGCGCGCGGCGCTTGTGAGCCACCGAAAGCGCAACTGTGTCGGTCCGCGCCGAGATCAGCAGCACGGGATAGGGAATCGCTCGGTGCACGAGCTCCACGAGCCGCGTCGCTTTGGCAGCTTCGTGCAGCACGAGCGACAAGACGGCGATTTCCAGATACTCACGCGTGGCATCGTTTGGGCAGGTCGCCCACACGCTGGCGAACCAATTGCGGAACATTTCTCACTCATCATCACGCTCGCAAACCTGTACGAGCCCGAACTGATTGCCGACAGCCAATCCCAGTCCTTGCGAGCTCAGCGAGCCTTGCCCCGCCTACTGTGTTGGATTCTGCCGCGTCGCGGATTATGCTGGCTGGCTGCCGACACGAACCTAGACCAGAACGACCATGAAGCGCCGAACTTGCCTGTTGCTATTCGTCTGCTCGCTTGTGCCCGTTGCGACGTTCGCCGAAGAAACGTACACGCGGCAACAAGACGTGATCTATGGCCGCAAGCACGGTATGGCGCAGACGTTTGACGTCTTCACGCCGAAGGAAAACGCGAACCGTCTCGGCGTGATTTACGTCGTCAGCGGGGGCTGGTTTTCGGACCACAACAATATCAACGTCAAGTTCTACGAAAAGCTGCTCGGTCGCGGCTATACGGTGTTCGCGGTGGTACACGGAAGCCAGCCGCGATATACGATTCCCGAGGCGGTCGCCGACCTGAACCGCGCGGTGCGGTTCATTCGCGCGCACGCGAGCGACTATCAGGTCGATGGGGATCAACTAGGTATTGCCGGAGCGTCGGCAGGAGGTCATCTATCGTTGATGCAGGGCGTGGCGGGCGGCGAGGGAAAGAAGGAAGATCCTGACCCCGTCGAGCATGTTTCCAGCCGAGTGCAGGCCGTCGCCTGTTTTTTCCCGCCAACCGATTTTCTCAACTACGGCAAGCCCGGCGAGATTGCCCTGGGAAATGGCGTGCTGAAGGACTTTCCTGCACCGTTTGAGTTCAATGTCTATAACCCGGAGAAAAAGATCTTCGAGCGAATCAACGACGAAGCCAAGCGGCAAGAGATCGGCCGGCAGATTTCACCCATCACTCACGTCTCCGCCGACGATCCCCCGACGCTGATCATTCACGGCGACGCCGACAAGCTCGTGCCGATCCAACAGGCGCAGATTTTCGTCGACAAAATGAAGCAAGTTGGCGCCGAAGCCAAACTCGCCACCAAGCCGGGCGCCGCCCACGGCTGGCCCAACCTGCTCGGCGACACACAGTTGCTGGTAGATTGGTTCGACGAGCATCTGAAGAAAGGGGAAAGTAGAAAGTGAAAAGTGGAAAGTGGAAAGTGGTGAGCTGGTGGCGTCAACTCCGCCGCGGAAAGCACTTTTTCCTTTCCCCTTTTTCCTTTCCACTTTTCGCTTTCCCCTTTCCCCTTTCCCCTTTCCACTTTCACTCCGTCGGCCTGCTTTACAACAAGAGGTCGCCCGGCTATGCTCGCGGTTTGAGATGGGCTAGGGACTAGCCATATTCTTCCTTCGCACAAGGAGCTTTGTCATGGATGGCGAATTGCGTGCGGCAATGACGGCGGGCGTGTTTGTCGAGTTTCAGGACGATCTCGGGAATACGGTAGGGCAGGCCGTTTTTACAGGCTGGCAGGGAAGACCGGTGCCCAACGTCGGCGATACGGTCTGCTGTGCCGTGCAGATGGCCGCGACCGGACGACGCCGCAGGTTACTGGGCCGCGTTACTCGCCGGCACTTCGAAATGCAGCACGAAGACGATGGGCAACCCTGCGTCTGGGTGCGGCTCGCAATGCAAACCATCGAGCCGCCTGCCCCGCGGCCCAAGCCACACTCGCGCATTCGGTTCTCGGCGAACTAGTGCTTTGTCACGGCTAAGTTTTCGGGTTCAAGCAACGAAATGGGTTCTGTAGGGAAC
>DASSFG010000029.1:0-15656 GCA_035694685.1 Pirellulales bacterium | reverse complement strand
GTCGTAGCGAGGTTGTCACCTATGCGGTATCCTTTCGATGGCCGCGGTATGAGCCAACCGTCACCTGTCCGCGGCGATGTCACCCGTAGTCGGTCCTGCCCGCGATGCTTTCTGCGGTTATTCCGGTTTACAACGAAGTCGAGAGCCTCGAGAGCTTGTACCGCGAGCTCGACGAAGTGGCCCGCGAGCAGGGCTACGAGCTCGACCTGGTATTCGTCGACGACGGCTCGACCGACGGCTCGTGGCAAACGATCTGCGCGCTGGCCGCTTCCGATCGTCGCGTGCGCGGACTGCGGTTCCGGCGGAACTTCGGCAAGGCGGCGGCCTTGAGCGCCGGCTTTCAAGCCGCACGCGGCGAGCTGATCATGACCCTCGACGCTGATTTGCAGGACGACCCGCGCGAGATTCCCCGTTTCTTGGAGCAAATGGCCAACCAGTTTGACGTGGTCAGCGGCTGGAAAAAAATCCGGCACGATCCCTGGCACAAGGTCTGGCCTTCGCGTGTGTTCAACTGGCTGGTCAGCAGTTTGACGGGCGTGCGGCTGCACGACCACAATTGCGGCATGAAATGTTATCGCCGCGAGATATTTCGCGAAGTGCGGCTGTATGGAGAGCTGCACCGTTTTGTGCCCGTCTTGGCGCACGCCCGCGGCTTCCGCGTGGGCGAGGTGGTCATCCGGCACAGGCCGCGGCAGCATGGCCACTCGAAATATGGCATGCGCCGCTTCTTGCGGGGCTTTCTCGACCTGCTGACCGTCAAGTTCCTCACGGGCTTTGGCCAGCGCCCCCAACACGCGCTGGGTGCCGTGGGGCTGGGCTTTTTTCTGCTCGGGGCCCTGGGCATTGCCTATTTGAGCGCGCATTGGCTGCGGATGCAGCTTTGGCCCCAACCCACGGACGAGCCGCTGCATAAGCGTCCCGCCTTGCTCTATTCAGTGGCTTCATTGCTGTTAGGCGGCCAACTTATCTCCATCGGCTTTCTGGCTGAGCTGATCATCGCCTACACCGGCCGCGATGCCGAAACGTATTCGATCGCTGAGCAAACAACCCACGCCGACGTCGTTTAACCGCAGGGCCAACGGCCCGCGCGATTGCCGCCCGCGCGGGCCGTTGGCCCAGCGGTTAAACGAGGCCGCTGTCTGTCCCCCGTCTACCGTCTACCAATGACTGTAACCGACTCGCCGCCGTCCGATCCAAACGCACCGTTCCGACGTCAGATCTACGCGATTCTGATCGCGGTCAGCGTGGGCGGCATGGTGGGACGCATCTTCGCGGTCAACGCCGTCGATACCGTCAGGCTGGAAAAGTACCTCAAAGACCAGGGACGCCACGATTGGCAGAAGCAGCGGCCGTTTCTGTCGAGCAACGATCGCAGTCGTTGGGCCACCGTCCGGTCGCTCGTCGAATTGGGCACGTACCAGATCGACGATATCGTCAGCCAGCCCAATTGGGACACGATCGACATGGTTAAGCATGACGACGAGGGCCGACCCGCGCCTGCGACCGACCAGGGACATCTCTATTCGAGCAAGCCGCCGCTGCTGGCGACCCTGATGGCGGGACCGTACTGGGTCATCTACCAGGTGACGGGCACGACTCTCGGCGAACATCCGTTTGCCATCGGGCGTCCGTTGCTCGTGCTGTTCAACGTCTTGCCGATGATCGTCTATTTCGCCAGCGTGGCCCGGCTTGTCGAGCGGTTCGGCCTAAGCGATTGGGGCCGCTTGTTCGTGATGGCCTGTGCGACGTTCGGCACGTTTCTCTCGACCTTTGCGGTGACGATCAACAATCATCTGACGGCCGCCGTCTCCGCGGCGATCGCGCTCAACGCGGCCCTGCGAGTTTGGTACGACGGCGAGCGGCGGCTGCGCTGGCTCTTCGTCGCCGGATTTTTTGCGGCCTTCACCGCGGCCAACGAACTGCCGGCCCTGGCCTTCTTTGCGGCGGTGGCCGTGGGGCTGCTCTATCGCGCTCCGGCAGCCACGCTCAAGGCATTCTTGCCAGGGGCGATCATGGTCTTTGCCGCCGCGGAAGGAACGAACTACGCCGCCCATCACTCCTGGACTCCGGCCTACGCGCACCGCACGCCCGGCGACAACTGGTATGACTATCAATTCATGCGTAACGGCAAGGTGCGAGACAGCTATTGGTCGCAGCCCGCGGCCCGCAGCCCGATCGACCAGGGCGAGCCCGACCGGTTAACCTACGTGTTCCACTCGCTGGTCGGGCATCACGGCATTTTTTCGTTGTCGCCGATCTGGCTGCTGAGCCTCGTCGGCTTGGTGCTTCTCTGTCTGCGCCGCCATCCCGACTGGCGGGCAATGGGGCTGTTGCTGGCCTCGGTTTCCTTGGTTTGCGTTACCTTTTATCTGCTGATGCCGCAGAACGACCGCAATTACGGCGGCATGACCAGCGGGTTCCGCTGGGTCTTCTGGTTTGCTCCGCTCTGGCTCGTGGCGATGTTGCCGGTGGCCGATGGGATGAGCGGGCGGTGCTGGTCGCGCGGCCTGGGCCTCGTCCTGCTTGGGTTCTCGGTGGTTTCCGTCGCTTACCCGACCTGGAATCCCTGGGTCCATCCCTGGCTGCTCGACTTTCTCGAAAGCCAGCAGTGGGTGGGTCTGGGAATGCGATGACGAGACAACCGGAGATACCTTAGCTTCTGCCCCCGGCGATTCGTGCGGTATATTGGCGCCCGTGCGGCGGCCTCTTCTTCACGGTTTCTTAACGGTCAGCTTATGGCGGAAAAAACCTATTTGGCGGTCGATCTGGGTGCGTCGGGCGGGCGCGTGCTGGGGGGAACGTTCGACGGCGAACGCGTGCGCGTGGAAGAACTGCACCGCTTCGAGCACCACGCCATCGAGGCCGCCGGCAGCCTGTATTGGAACGTGCTCGAGCTCTGGTCGCAGATGCGCGACGGGCTGCGAAAGGCCGGCAAGCAATGCCGCGATATCCAGAGCGCAGGCGTCGATACCTGGGGAGTCGATTTTGCCCTGCTGGGCCGTGGCGACGTGTTGCTGGAAAACCCGCATTCCTACCGCGATCCGCGCAGCGCCGGCATGATGGACCGGGCCATCGCCGCCCTCGGACGAAAAGAGATTTTTGCCCAGACCGGCTTGCAGTTCATGCCGATCAATTCGCTCTACCAGTTCATGTCGCTGCGCGCCAGTCAGTCGCCGCTGCTGGAGGTGGCCGAATCGCTGCTGCTCATGCCCGACCTGTTTCACTGGCTGCTCACCGGCGTCAAAGGAAACGAATATACCAACGCCACAACGACGCAATTCTTCAACAACCAACGCCGGACTTGGGCCACCGATCTGCTCAGCCGGCTCGACCTGCCGACGCATTTGCTGGGCAAAGTGCTGGAGCCGGGCACGCGTCTCGGACGCCTGCGCCCGCAGGTGGCCAAAGACACCGGCCTGACCAACGTCGAGGTCGTGCTGCCCGGCACGCACGATACGGCAAGCGCCGTGCTGGCCGTGCCGGCCGACAGCGCCGGCGAAACTCCCGAGTGGTGCTACATCAGTTCGGGCACGTGGCTCTTGATGGGCGTCGAGTTGCCCCGTCCGGTCATCAACGACGACTGCCTGGGGCTGAACTTCACCAACGAAGGCGGTGTCGGCCAGACCGTCCGATTGTTGAAGAACATCACTGGGTTATGGCTGCTTCAGGAGTGCCGCCGCGCGTGGCGCGAGTCGGGCATCGAGCAAACGTGGGAAGAGATCAGCCGACAGGCCGAGTCGGCGACGGCGTTGGCCTCGTTGGTCGATCCCGATCATGCGGCGTTTCAATCGCCCGGCGACATGCCGGCCGCCATCCAGGACTTTTGCCGCCACACGGGCCAGCACGTGCCCGAATCGGTTGGCCAGATCGTGCGCTGTGCGATCGAAAGCGTAGCCATGAAATGCCGTTGGGTGCTGGCAGGGCTGGAAAAACTGACCGGCAACCGGCTGGAAACGATCCATATCGTGGGCGGCGGCGCGTTGAACCGTTCGCTGTGCCAGGCCACGGCCGATGCCTGCGGCCGTTTGGTGCTGGCCGGACCGGTCGAAGCAACGGCACTAGGGAACGTGATGGTGCAAGCCATCGCCTCCGGCGCGATTGGCTCGATCTCCCAGGCGCGCGAGGTCGTCCGCCGCAGCTTTCCGGTGGAGCGTTACGAACCCCGGCAGACCTCTGCCTGGAACGACGCCTACGAGCAGTTCACGCGTCGGATTGGGTAGTGATTTGTCAACCAGGATGGCCTTGTCGACGGACTCTAGGGTAGGGTGGGACGAGCGATGCGAGTCCCACCATGAGAGAGCATAATGGTGGGACTCGCTTCACTCGTCCCACCCTACATGAACGCCAGCATCCATCACTCGGAGATTGACAGAGCACTAGTCCCTCAGACTACTTTTCGACCCATTCCACCGGCTCGGGCTGGATGGTGTCGGCCGGACGCGGACCGACGTCTTTGCGTCCGCTGCCGGCCAGGCGGCTGATGGCCTCAACGGTCATGTCGTGATCGCAGGCCAGTTGGCAGCTTAGCCGCACGCCGCTAATGCCGCGGGCGGCGAGCACGTTTTTCTCGACCACGGTCATTTGGGTTGGCTCGCCCGACTTGAAGTGTACGCGGCAGGTCGTGCAACGCGCATTGCCGCCGCAAGCGTGAAGCTGGTCGATGCCGGCTTCGTCTTCCAAGGCCAGCACCAGTCGTTTGCCCGACGGCACCTCGAACTCGCCCACTCCTTCCACGGTCAGTTTCGGCATATTAGCAATTCCTTCTGGTTCCACCTACCGTCAAAAACCGGGGTCTTCCCAGTCTGGCAAGTTCCGGCCTTGCCGGTCGGCGAGCGGCGCGTGGGCCAGATTTTCGCCCGGAGAGTGCAGGCCCGGTTGAGGCGCGTGTTCTCCGGGCGAGCGGCCGATCCATTCAACTTCGAAGATTTCGCCCAGATAGCCGCCATCTTTGGCGTACGCCGCGGCGCCTGCCAGAAAACCCAGCCAACGACCGCGCTCATCGTAAAGCGCATCGTTTGAATACCAACCGGCAAACTTCCCGGAGCGGATCTTCCAAAGCGGAGTCATGCGGCTGTCGATCGACACCTGCAAACAAAAAAATGCCCGACGTTCGACGGATTGAATGTACCGGTCAATCCGTCCGGTGTCTATAAGCTGGTAGTGTGTTAGCAGTGAGTTGCTGACGACATGTAGGGTGGGACGAGCGAAGCGAGTCCCACCAGTTCGGCCGCCGTTTGGTGGGACTCCGGGTACCCTCTGGGTGGCTCGTCCCACCCTACGATTATTGCCAGCCAGGCTTTCCGCCCTGACGCCGTCAGGCTGGAAAGCCTGACCTACGTCCGTATCGGCCGCCTGACGCCTGATGCCTGAGGCCTTTTACTTAGCAGGCGACTAACTCAGGCGCGGCGGCATTTTCGCCGATTTCGTCATCGGCCGGGACATCGTCTGCCTCCAGCCGTGCGACAAACGCACAGCCAATGCGATATTGCGGCGATTCGCCTTGCGACAAAGCGGTCACGTTGGCGATGTTCGCCACCATGTACCGCAACTGGGCGCCGGCGCCCAACCGCACGACGAATGCTTTGCAGTCGGGGGCCGATTCGCTGATGAACGAAATGCCCTTCGCCGAGATGTCGCTGGAACGCATCGGGTTGAACGCGCTGGCAGGCGGGATGCCGCCGCCGTGATAAGAGGCCACCTGCTGCATCGAGTCGAACGGGTGTCGCACCAGGCTCTTGTCGGCTTGAATGGCCACCGCTTCGCTGCCGTTGTGCATGAAGGCCCGGTCGCGGCCGTTCTGCTTGGCGGCATAGAGCGCTTCATCAGCCCGTTTGATGAGCACCGCCGGTTCGTCGCCTTCCGTGCTCATCGCCACGCCAATGCTCACCGTGATCGGAAACTCATGTTCGCCCTCGCGGAACGCCTTGGCGGCGATGGTCGCCCGCAAACGTTCGGCAACGTTGCCCGCATCCGAAAGCTTGGTGCCCGGCAAGATCAGACCGAACTCCTCTCCGCCATAACGGGCGGCCACGTCCATTTGCCGCAGTGCTCCCGATTGAAGGCGTGCCACCCATTTCAGGGCGGCGTCGCCGATCGGGTGCCCATAGCGGTCGTTGATCTGCTTGAAACGGTCGATGTCGACCAACAGCAATGAGACCGGAACCTTGTGCCGCCGCCACTGGTCGAAGCGGCGTCCCAGTTCTTCGTCGAAGCTGCGACGATTTGCCAGGCCAGTCAGGGTATCGGTGCGCGATTCGGCGGCCAGCGCGTCGACCTTCTGCCGTTGCTCTTGAATCTCGGCTTGGGCCGTGGTCAGGTCGGACTGCAACCGCCGATTGGCCACCAACATGGCCGCGGCCGCCGCCATGATCGAAGCCGGATCGTCGGGCGGAACGGAGTTCAACTCCTCGGCCAACTCGTCAATCTCGAACGCGGCCCGGCTGATGTCGCCCTCGACCTTCTCCATCAAAGTGGCCAGCCAGGCCGAGGCCTGACGAGCGGGCGCTTCGGGCGCCTTGGGGCTCGGCGCCGGCGGGCTGACGGCGACGGGCGACTCAGCGGATTTTTCCTGGCCCTTGCGGAGCACGAAGCACTGAACCACATACAACGCGCCTGCGCCTAACAGGAAGTTGATCAATCCCACCAACGCGAACGCTACCATAGCAGGTGTCCCTTGAAATCTCAGGCGATTGACAGGCGTGCAACGTCGTGGCCAGCGCCGGTCATCCCCGCAGAGCTTCGTCGCGGCTGGCGCCAAGGCCCGTCAACCTACCGAAAGATAGCTCTTACCAACGGAGCTGGGCGCTAACTGGTGATTGAAATCCAACGAACACACGCAATACCCGCAGGTCATAGAATCGTTACAGCCGATATTGGCGTCATCCGTTCGCGCAACTTTCCGAGACGCGCGGGCCGCACCCAGAGGGTACCCGCCTGCGGTTAAACGATTGCCCGCTGGCACGCCGCGAGGTGTTTGGCTCGATGGAAAGAAATGAGCATCCGGCCGGAACTTTTCAGCCGGGGACGGGTTTCATCTTTGGTACGACGCCTGGATGGAGGCGTCCGCCCAATCGACGAGGTACGGACCATATATGTTTGCGCAGAACCTACGCGTCTTTGTGGCGCAATTCGCTTTCGCTACGGTAGTTGCGGCAAACATTTCTCGGGCGGACGACTCTCAGCCGCAACCGCCAGCTTCCGCCCAGGCCGCGCAAACCGCCGCGGCCGAGGTCGATCGACTGCTGATCGAAGAAGTGTTGCGGGAGCTGCCGGTCGGCCAAAACTTGGCTCCGCCGACAGGCGATGAAGCGTTCTTGCGTCGAGCTTATCTCGATTTCGTCGGCGAGCCACCGACACCGGGCGAGATTTCAGCGTTCTGCCTCGATCCCTCGGGCGAGAAACGGGCAAAGCTGATCGAACGGCTGCTTGCCGACGAACGCTTCGGCCGCAATTGGGGCCGCTATTGGCGCGATGTGATTCTGTTTCGGCGTTCGGCCGATCAGGCACTCCTGGCCTCGCAATCGCTGGAAACGTTTCTGACTGAGCAGTTCAACGGGCCGCAGCCGCGTTGGAATGAAATCGCCAAGGCATTCATCGTCGCTCAAGGCAATGTATATGACCAAGGCGAAACGGGGCTATTCATGGCGCACCTGGCCGAGCCTGTGGAAGTGGCGGCCGAAACGTCGCGCATCTTTCTTGGCATTCAGATCCAATGCGCTCAGTGCCACGACCATCCGACCGACCGCTGGAAGCGGCAGCAGTTTCACGAGCTGGTGGCCTTCTTCCCGCGCGCCTCGTTGCGGCGACGGCCGACTCAGCCGCCCACGTTCGAGCTGACCTCGCTCGATTTCGGCCCGCAGATGCGGCGCCCCGGCATGATGATCGGCCGCGGGTCGCTTGAGCATTTTATGCCCGACTTGAAAGACCCATCCAGTCAAGGCTCGCTGATGACGCCTGTTTTTTTCGCCACCGGCCAGCAACTGAAGACCGGCGCCAGCGATAAGGAGCGGCGGAATTCGTTGGCCGATTGGTTGACCGCTGCCGACAACCCTTGGTTCGCACGGGCGATTGTGAACCGCGTTTGGGCTGAGCTCGTGGGCGAAGGATTTTATGAGCCCATCGACGATCTTGGCCCCGACCGCCAGGCATCCGCCCCGCAAACGCTCGATTATCTCTGCCGGCAGTTCGTGGCCAATGGCTACGACGTCAAATGGCTGATGCAGACGGTTGCCGGCACGGCGGCCTATCAGCGCGAGAGCCGGCCGCGTCGCATGCCCGACGAGGCGCCGTTCGCGGCGAACGTGGCATATCGCCTGCGGTCCGATCAGCTTTTCGACGCGCTGTCGCTGGCAGTCGGGGCGTACTTCGACGCCGGCCCGCAGACCGGTCCGCGGCCGGGCTTCGGTTTCCGCGGCGGTCCGCGGCAACAATTCTCGCAGCAGTTTGGTTATGACCCGAGCGTTCGCCGCGACGAAATCACGAGCACGATCCCGCAGGCGCTCGCGATGATGAACTCGCCGTTGGTCAATCAGCGATATGCCGCCAGGCAGCCGAACAGCGTGCTGGCCAAGTTGCTGGCCAGCCAACCAGACGACGAAGCATTGGCTGTCGAGCTTTACCTGCGCTGCCTCTCGCGTGAACCGAGCGACGCGGAGTTGGCCGTTTGTCTCGATCACCTCAAGACGAGCCGCAGCCGGCCCGACGCCTTTGAAGACCTCTTCTGGGCGCTGCTGAATAGCCAGGAGTTTTTGTTTCGAAACTGAGGTCCGGCGACGATGTAGGTCAGGCTTTTAGCCTGACATGTAGTTAGGCTAAAAGCCTGACCTACGGAAGACGGTGGGCCGGCAAAGACGTAGGGTGGGACGAGCGAAGCGAGTCCCACCATCTAGTCGAATCATGGTGGGGCTCGCTTCGCTCGTCCCACCCTACGCTTAGCTCGCCGCCATCCATCATTCCACGGCTGACAAAGCGCTAGGCTGAAACATCGATCGCAACCAAAAATCAGGAACCATCCTATGCAAAACGTTCTTCGTCATCATCTGCACGTGGCGGTCAATCGCGGGCATGTCGTCGGCCGGCGCGACTTCTTGCGACTGATTTCGGCAGCGGGCGGCGCGCTCGGCTTGACCGACGTGCTGAGTCTGCGTGCCGACGAGTTAAGGCGGCAGGGTACGGCGTGCATCGTGCTCTGGATGCAAGGTGGTCCGAGCCAATTCGAGACGTTCGATCCAAAGCCCGGCCATGCCAACGGCGGCGAGACCAAGGCCATCGCTACAAAAATAACGGGCGTGCAGTTTTCAGACGCCTTGCCGCGGCTGGCGAGCATCGCAGACCGGCTGGCGGTAGTACGTTCGATGACGACGCGCGAGGGAGAACATCAGCGGGCGACGTACTTGATGCACACCGCTTACCTGCCTATGGCCAGCGTAAAGTATCCGGCGATGGGCGCGGTGGTGGCACGAGAGCTGCCAAGGCCAGAATGCGAGCTGCCGTCCTTCGTGCGCATTGGCCCGCAGTTCAATTCCGCTGGCGGCGGTTTCTTGGGAACGCAATACGATCCGTTTGTCGTGCCCGTGGCGGGCCGCTTGCCGGAAAACACTCGCCCGACGACCGAGCTGACCCAATTCGATCGGCGTCTCAACCTCTTGACGCGGCTGGAAACGGCGCGGGGTGTCTCGCAGCTTGTCGCCGAGCACGGCAATCTCTATGACAGCGCGGCGCGGATGATCAAAAGCGCTCAGATGGAGGCCTTCGACCTGGAGCGCGAGTCGCAGGCAACGCGCACGGCGTATGGCTCGGGTCAATTTGCCAACGCTTGTCTGCTGGCGCGCCGGCTGGTGGAGTCGGGCGTGACGTTCGTCGAAGCCGTGTTGGGGAATTGGGACACCCATCTCGACAACTTTTCGCGCTCGCGCACGTTGTGCGAGCAGCTCGACCAGCCGTTTGCCACGTTGGTGAGCGATCTTGCCGACCGCGGCATGCTCGACAAGACGCTTGTCGTCTGCATGGGCGAATTTGGCCGCACCCCGCGCATCAACCCGCGCGGCGGACGTGATCACTTTCCCAGGGCCTTTAGCGCCGTCCTCGCCGGCGGCGGCGTGCGGGGAGGCCAGGTATTAGGGGCCACCGACGCCGGCGGAGAATCGGTCGCTGATCGCCCCGTGACCGAAAAAGACCTGTTCCAGACGGTCTATCATGTCCTGGGTGTCAATAGCCGCAAAGAATACATGAGCCCCATTGGTCGGCCCATCAAGCCGGTCGACGGCGGCGAGATCGTCAGCGAGCTGCTAGTATAAGTCGGCGATGGCACGGCGCCGCAGAAATATTCCGCTCGCCACAGGCGAGCGGGAGGCGTCAGCCTCCCGGTGGTGCCAGCGAACCGACGAGGTGTTGCGGCGCCAAGCGGCTCCTGAATTCACGAACCACCGGCACACTGACGTGTGCAGCTCGCCTGTGGCGAGCGGAGGCGTGGGCCGGGTTACCGTGGCGCCGCCAAGGTAGCGCGGCGGCGGCGATGGCGCAGGCGGCGGACGACGACGCGGGCCAACTTGCCGCCGTCGAGGTCGAGCACGCCCAACAAGCGCACCAGCGACCAGGCGGAGCCGAACGTGACCGCCGGCCGTGCACACAAATAACGGCTCTCGAACCGCGGACGAAAACGGCTCTTGTAGTGAAACATGCCGGCCGTGTCGAAAATAAAATTGAAATACCGGCTGCCGATCGTCAATCCTCGACGCACCAACCAACTGTCGCCCGCCTGACCCTCTTCGGTCCGCAAGCCGGGTACAAGGCACAGCGACACTCGCCTGACCTGCTCCTCGCGCAACAGCTCGATGGCTTCGTGCATCAGAAAGGGAATGGCGCCGCGCACGGCGTCGGGCCGCTGTCGATAAATCTCGAACGCCCAACTCTGGCCGTTGCGATAGGGATGGCAGACCAGAAATGCTTCGATGCGGCCGCGGTGGTGGTCAGTCTCCGATCGCGCCACGAAAATCCTGCGGCGTGCTAGCGAATGCGGAGCAAAGGCGCCGTCGAGAAATTTGAGCTCGCCCGCTTGCGGCTTGCTGGCGAGCGACGCCGCAGAGACTTCGGCCAACTCCGCCAACACAGTGTGCCATTCCTGCGGCGAAAAGTCGTCGCGCAAGAGCTCAGCCGCGTGCAGCTCTTGCCGGCGGCAATAATTCACCTGGCGGCGCAACCATTCAAAGGGTTTTCCTCGACAGTTCCAATGCTCAAGGTCGAGCACCGCCTCCTCGCCAAGTTTGGTGGCCTGAAAGCCGTAATCGCGGAACAGTGCCAGGTCGCCTTCCGCCACGTTGTAGAAAGAGAGCAGGTCGCCGTTGCGCTCGGCCGCGGCCACCATTTCAGCCAATAGTGATTCTCGGCGCGCCGTCGCCGCCAAAAGACCGCCCCCCACGTTCAGATACCGCCCGGCCCGTACGAAAGCCACGGCGCCCTGACCGTCGCGCGACCAGAACGTCTGGCGGCCGTGGTCAGTTGCCAGGTAGGAATCGTAGTACTGTCCGTGTCGGAAAGCGACTTCTTCCAGCGATCGCAATCGACCGGACGATCGCGACCTTGGCTCCGCGGCAGCACTGGAAGGTACCTCAAGTTGACAAACCGGATGCACGTGGCCGTCCCTTCCTTGGTCCGGGGCGAAGATTGAGTAGAAGCGTCAACGAAAGAAATCAGCTCACTTGCCGACGGCTGTTTTGTAAGCCGGCTACGCGTCCGGCGAGCTCGCGGGCGGCCGCGGCCAATCCGGCGGGATCGAGCCCCAAATCGGCCAGCAGTTCGCTGCGTTCGCCATGCTCGACGAATCGGTCGGGGATACCGAGCCGCCGCACGTGGGTGGTGGCAATGCCGGCATCGTTCGCCGCCTCGATCACGGCGCTGCCAAAACCGCCCATCAAGCAGCCTTCCTCTACCGTCAACACGAACGAGCAAGATTCCAAAGCCCGGAAAATGGTCGTGCTGTCGAGCGGCTTCGCAAAACGCGCGTTGATCACGCCGACATCGAGCCCTTCGGCGCGCAGCGTCTCGGCCGCCTTGATGCTGGCGCCCAGCAATGTGCCGAAGACGACGAACATACCGTCATCGCCCCAGTCGATCACCTCCGCGCGGCCCGCTTCGATGGGCGCCAAGGGACGGTCGATTTTTTCGGCAGTCGCCTTGGGGTAGCGGATCGACACGGGAGCATCGTGCCCCAAAGCAAAGTCGAGCATCGCCGGCAAATCGTATTCGTCGCCCGGCGCAGCGATCACCATGTTGGGAAAAACCCGTAAGTAGCCGATGTCGAAGGTGCCGTGGTGCGTCGGTCCATCGGGGCCGGTCACTCCGGCCCGGTCCAGCAGAAAGGTTACCGGCAGTTTTTGCAGAGCGACCTCCTGGAAAATCTGGTCGTAGCTGCGCTGCAAGAACGTGCTGTAGATGTCGACAATCGGCCGCAATCCGGCCTTGGCCTGGCCGGCGGCAAACGCCACCGCGTGCGACTCGCAGATTCCCGTATCGAAGAAACGGTCGGGAAAATCCTTGCGCACCCGCTCCAAGTTGGTGCCCTGGCACATGGCCGCGGTCAACACGGTGACGCGCGGGTTCTGCGAAAGCTGGTCGTAAATGGCCTGGCTGGCCACGTTGGTGTACGCCCGCGACGAGCTCTTTTTAATCGCCACCGTGCCGTTCTCGCCGCACTGAAACGGCGCCGGCGTATGAAAGAAAACCGGGTCTTGCGCCGCGGGCTGAAAGCCGTGCCCTTTTTCCGTGACGACGTGCAACAGCACCGGCCCCTCGACGTCCTTGATCAGCTTCAGGTATTTGCAAAGCTGCCCGATGTTGTGGCCGTCGATGGGCCCGACGTACCGCAGGCCGAGCTCTTCGAACAGCATGCCGCCGTGCAAACCGGCCTTGATCGACTCTTTGGCCTGCCAAAGCAGGCGTTCGACCGGGTCGCCCAACAGCGGCACCTTGCCCAGGGCCTTGACTACCTCTTGCTTGAGTCCCGTGTAAAACGGGTTCATGCGGAGCCGGTCGAGGTATTGCGCCACGCCGCCCACCCGCGGGCAGATTGACATCTTATTGTCGTTCAGGATGACCGTGACGTTCTTCTTCATGCCGCCGGCGTTGTTCAACGCCTCGAAGACCATGCCCGAAGGCAGGGCGCCGTCGCCGATGACCGCCACGGCATGCCGGTCGGCCTGGCCGGGCAATAGTTCGTCGCCGCTGCGCAGGCCAAGCACGGTCGAAACGCTCGCGCCGGCATGGCCGGTCATAAACAGGTCGTAGTCGCTCTCCTGCGGGTTCGGATAGCCCATCAGTCCGCCTTTGCAGCGGATGGTGCCGAACTCGTGGTAGCGGCCGGTGATCAGCTTGTGCGGGTAGATTTGGTGGCCCGTGTCCCAAATCAGCCGGTCGCGGCTGAAATCGAAGGTGGTGTGCAGGGCGAGGCAGAGCTCGACGACGCCCAGGTTCGAGGCGAAGTGGGCCGTGCGGCTGCTAACCAGGTTGCAGAGCACTTGCCGCATCTCGTCGGCAAGCTGCTCCAGCTCGGTCAACGACAGCCCCTGCAAATCGCGCGGCGATTCGATTGTTGAAAGTAAATGATCCATCAGCGATCTCGCTCCACGACGTATTGCGCCAGCGAGACCAAAGGCTCGGCCGCTGTTCCCAGCGGCGCCACCAGGTCGCACGCCTCGGCGACCAATCGCCGGGCCCGCCGCGCACTTTCGTCGATTCCTAATAATCCAGGAAAGGTTAACTTGCCGTGGTCTGCATCCTTGCCAACGCGTTTGCCAGCCGCTTCCTCATTTCCCTGGACGTCGAGCAGATCATCCGCGATCTGAAAGGCCAGCCCCAGTCGTCGACCGTATTCCTCCAGCACGTCTATTTGCCGTCGATCGGCAGCCGCCGTCAAGCCCCCCAGCCGCAAGGAGACCAGAAAAATCGCCCCCGTTTTCCGTTCGTGAATCGATTCTAACGCGGACAAAAGTTTTTCAGGCGAGACTTTTTTTAGGCTCTGGTTAGCATGGGTGGAGCCATTTTCCCCCAGGTGACCTTGTTCGCCGATGATGTCATCGGCTTGGCCGCCGACGAGCGCCGCGGCGCCCGATGCCTGGCCCAAGGTGGCACAGCACGCTGCCGCGACCTCGGGTGGTTGCACGTCGCGGGCAACGATTTCAAAAGCCCGGGTCAGCAGCGAATCGCCGGCCAAAATCGCCATTGCTTCCCCATAGACCTTGTGGTTCGTCGGTCGTCCGCGACGCAGATCGTCGTTGTCCATGGCAGGCAAGTCGTCGTGGATCAGCGAGTAGCAGTGGATCATTTCGACGGCACAGGCGGCGGGCATGGCGTTCGCTATCTTTCCACCGCAGGCTTCGGCCGCCATTAACACCAACAGCGGACGCAGCCGCTTGCCCGGCGCCAGCAGACTATAGCGGACCGACTCGGCCAGCTTGGCGGGACAACCGGGACCGAACTGCGTGTAGCGATCGAGAGCGTCCTCGATCAAGGGACGTAGCTCGTGGCCCGCCTGCTCAAACGAACGCTTCAGGATGGCTGCCATCACCCGGTTCCTCGCCACGTGTTAAAACGACGAAGGATTCTAAAATAGAGAGCCGGGCTCGTCCATGCGAATTTGGGCCGATTCGGCAATTTCGTCGCCGGATGTCACCGAGGGGTCGCCGAGGGCCGGACCCTCTTTGGCTGGCCGGGCGGTGGCTTTTGACCGGCGTCGCGCACGATTCTGAGATTTCTCCTCCAGAGATGACGCTTCGTCGGACAGCGGTTGGGTGATGGGATTGCCCGCCGCATCGACACCGCTGAGCAACTCGATTCGTCGTTCGGCTCGTTCCAGCAAGCCGTAACATCGCTTCAGCAGGCCGATGCCCGTCTCGTAGTGCGCGAGCGCGTCGGCCAGCCCGATCTCGCCTTCTTCGAGTTGATGCACAATCGTTTCAAGTTGCACGAGCGCCTGCTCGAAGTTTGGCGGGCACGGGATATCGCCGTTGGGGCCGGCCGCTAACTTTTCCTCTGGTTCTGCCATCTCACCAGGATAAAGTCCGGCGGGCTGAAAGGATAGACACGCGGTAGTGCCCTAAATTGGTGTTGTTGTGTGCCTGCGAATGGTAGCCCGAAGCGTTAGCGAGGAACGGCGTTTTGCCTCGTTTACGCGTCGGGCTTCCGACTCGTCGCCGCCATGCCCACTCGATCTTAGGACACTACCGATCTGCCGCCCTCGTCAACCGGAAGAGGCTGACCTACGTGCGGTCAAACACATCAGGCCCCAGAGCCAGTCGATGCGACGGTGAAAAGCCCTTTCAACGGCGAAACTGCTGGCTTTCAGCAACTCGCCGCAAGCGCGCTTGGTATACGTGCGATGGAAGGCCGGATCGGTCCAACGCAACCAGATGCTGCACAACTTGCAGCTCAAATAGTCGTCGCACCAATCGACCAAAACCAATTCTCCTCCTGGGCGCAGCACCCGGTGCATTTCATCCAGCGACCTGCCGGGCTGCCGGAAATAATGGAAAGCGTTGGCGCAGATCACTACGTCAAAGTTCCGGTCGCCCAACGGCAAGCGATGTGCCTCGGCAGCCAGCAGGTCGGCACATGTGCCTTTTTCAGCCGCCCGGCGCAACATCGTCGGACTGACGTCTACCCCG
>DASSFG010000028.1:0-23025 GCA_035694685.1 Pirellulales bacterium | reverse complement strand
GCATGACGAGCGGGCAAATTGTGGTGCCGCCCTCCCGGCCGCTCGGGCGCAGGCGGGACGCCTGCACCACAAGTCCGCTCGACATAAGTCATGTAGAGCGCTACTGGCATCCGTATCTGGGGGTGCGATAACAACGGAATAAGCGGCGACGCGTCGCGATGGCCTTCAATCAACACGGCATCAGGCCGCAGCACGCGAACGAGGCGGTTGACGTGCCAGGCACAGGCCGGGCTATAGTGCCGCACCGGGAAATAGACGACCCGCGCCGACAGATCGACGGCGTCGTGCAACGATTCGATCAGCGCAGATACTTCCGCGCTTTCAGGAAACTCTCCCATACTCCGCCTTTGGTTTTGCTCCGTTCGCGGACGACGACGTCGAAATAGTGCTTGAGCTTCTTCAAATCGTCGGCGTTGTCTTTGATGGCTGAGCCCGCCAGGTGCCGGCCGATAAATTCGGGCGTCAATCGCCGCTCGCCGTAGTAATAAGCGTCGAGCCCGGCTTGCAGCCCGACGGAAACAGCTTCGGCGGTCGACATCACCGTCGACGGCCGCTCAATCTGCACGCCCTCCGCGGTGACGCCTGCGCGGAGGTCTTGAAAGGTTGTGACCAACAGCTCGATCACTTCCCGCTCGATCGTCACTTCGACCGACGACTCGGCCAGCAACCGTTGGCATTCGACCGATACGAGCTTGACCTCTTGCTCCAGCTCGCCGATGGGATGAACGGTTTCGAAGTTGAACCGCCGTTTCAGAGCGCTCGACATTTCATGCACTCCGCGATCGCGGATGTTGGCCGTGGCGATGACGTTGAAGCCGGGTTGCGCCAAGAGCACGCGGCCGTCGCCTTGCAGTTCGGGAATGGTCATCAGCTTGTCAGAGAGCACGCTCACCAGCGTATCTTGAATCTCCGGCGGGCAGCGGGTGATCTCCTCGAAACGCACCAGCGTGCCTTGGCTCATACCGACGTGTAGCGCCCCCGGCACCAGTGCCTTGGGTGAAGGCCCTTCGCCGAGGAGCAGCGCATAATTCCAGGAGTATTTGATCTGGTCCTCGGTCGTTCCTGCCGTGCCTTGGATGGTATTCGTCGAACAGCCTGAGATGGCCGCCGAGAGCAGTTCGGAGAGCATCGACTTGGCGGTGCCTGGCTCGCCTACGAGCAGCAGCCCGCGATTGCCTGCCAGGCCGACAATGGCCCGCTCGACCAGCACATCATCGCCGAAGAACTTCCGCTCGATTGACGGCTTTTTGCCGCCGCAGACAAAGCTGCGCACCGCCCGCGGAGATAGCTTCCAGCCCGGCGGGCATGGATCTTTGTCGGCCTTAGCCAGGGCTGCAAGCTCGGCGGCGTAAAGCGCCTCGGCGGGTGGACGCAAGGCTTTCCTATCATTCGCCATGATCGGTCACATCCAATTGAACCAGGTCAGCGTCGATTGTGTCGGATATGCCCACGACATGTCAAAGACATCCTCTCGCAAGAACCAAATTCCGGCTACAATGGACAAGAGAGGATTCAGCATGCCGCTGCGAGACCATTTTCATCCACCGCTCTCAAAAAAGAAATCGTGGGAGGGCTTTCACGGCCAGTGGCCGGCCATGATCGTCATGGCATTGGGCCACAAGCTACCGCAAGGCTATGACGCTGAGCCACGCGCGCACCTGGGAGCGTACTATGAGATCGATGTCGCCTCCTACGAGGTGGACGTGCCGGCCGGCATTGCGCAAGAAACAAGCGCGCGGCAAACAAGCGAGGCAGACGGCGGCGTCGCCACAGCGATCTGGGCGCCGCCCCAACCGACATTAACCGTCGAAACGAACTTTCCGGACCAGTACGAGTACGAAGTGCGGGTCTACGATACGGAACACGACCGCCGGCTGGTGGCGGCCGTCGAAATTGTTAGCCCGGCGAATAAGGACCGGCCCGAGAATCGGCGGCTGTTCGTCGCTAAGTGCGCCGCACTGCTGGCTCAGCAAGTTTGTGTTGCCATTGTCGACATGGTGACGACACGCCGCTTCAATTTGTACGGCGATCTGCTCGACCTGATCGGCGAGCGCGATCCGTCCCTGGACTCCGGACCACCGCCGTTGTACGCCGCCGTCTGCCGCTTTCGACGCGAAGGAGGCCGGCCGAAATTGGAAACCTGGGCGCACGCTTTTGCCCTCGGCCAGCCGCTGCCGACCTTGCCGCTCTGGCTGGCCGACGATCTGGCGGTACCGCTGGAATTGGATGCGAGCTATGAGGAGACGTGTCGTGCGCTCCGCATTCAGGAGTGGTGACGATCAATGGTGTCGGTGGATACTACCGGACGGCTGACGCCGACCGCTCGCCTGTGGCGAGCGATGGTCATGAGCCAATGCCGTGACTGACCTATTCGTCCGCGGAGATGGCCAACACAAGGCGGACGGTCGAGTCATCGAGGTGAGTTGCCAGGAGCAGACGGTCGGCCAGTTGTGCCACAGCGAGCAGCTCGCGATACTTACGCTCCTTCGCCCGCTCGTCGAGACGCTGGTCTTGCCAGAGGAAGTCGATGGCCGCGCGGCCCTTCGCCGCCAGTGTGCGCCAGGCAGCCAGATTGACGTATGCCAGCCCGCTGGGAGTGCCGATCGGGCCGCGATCAGCATCCAACGGGAGGTTATCCAACAAGCGATCGGGCCTTGGCGCCGTCGCCTGTGCCACCGAGGCGGCAGAAGTGCCGATCCAGAGACGGTCTCGTTCATCGACTCGGTAGGCGAGCTCTTGTTCGGGACGATGAGGAACGATGCCCGTAACGACCGTAACCTCGTCGCCAGGGTCGCCCGGCGTTTGGGCGCCAAGCGACCTGCCGAGCGATCTGATTGACGCGTGCGGCGCTCCGCTCTGCCGATTGACGGCCGCCACAGCCGCCGAAAACCATGCGTGCAACAGAGGCTCGACGCTACGGGCCAGCGCCGGCCGGTCAGAGGCGTGCTCCAGCGCACGAGTTTCCATGCCGAAAACGACGTCGACGGAGGGCGAGCCCTCCGCTCGCGCTTGGTCTCTGGCAGCGGTCAAATATCCGCCCCAGGCCGGTCCCAGGCCCGGGGCGAGGGCCCACGCCAGTAACGTTTCGGGATGGTCGTTGTAATGCGCTTGCGCGTCGCTTCTTGGCCCGCTGGCAGCGGCCTTACTCCATTGTTCAGCGACGACCAGACGCGCCAGCCGTCCGAAATCAGCCCGCCCGGCGAGTGCTACGAGAGCGTCAGCAGGCAGCATTTCGACAAACTCCGATGGCCCCGCAAGGCTGGCCACGACCTCGCGCACGGCCGGGGGCAACGCGTCGGAGCGCCACTTCCAAGCCAGCTCAGCGCGCAACCGAGGGGCGACTTGGAGGGACGCGGCGACGTAGTCGGTTGCTCGCCATACCGCAACGACAGCCGCCTGCGAGCGCGCCTCTTCGGAGCCCGGCTTCTTTTGCTTGAGGTCGGCCTCCAGGGCGTCATCCCAAGCGCGAGGATTGATAAACAGGTTGGCCGCGGCCTCCTTGGTGGGCCTTTCGCGCGAAGCCAGATACGCCTGCGAAGACGCCAACGAAGTCGTCCTCGGTTCTGAATCGGCGCAGCGTTCAAGCACGTTCCGCAGCAAGGGTTCGCTCGTGGCAATGACCGCCACGCTATTGACCGAAGTAATAAAGAATTCCGACTGTTCGTCGTCCGAGGCAAGGGCTTCGACGGTGTACGAATTGCCGGCCAGCTCGATCGTCTGCGTGCCACGCCATTTGCCGGCCTTCTTACGGACCGCTGTCAATCGCTCGAGCGTGCTTTGCAGCAACTCACGATCGCCGGCTTCGGCGAGTAGCAAGGCGCTAGGCTTGTCGATCGCGGGATCGTGCGGGGGCCAGATGGCAAACAACACCCGGGCGCCGATGAGCCGACCACAGAGATCTTTCGCAGGCACGCCGGTGCGCCGCTCGATCTCGGCGCGGATGGCCGCGAGCTGCGCTCGGTGTTGCTCGCGCCACGCCACCACGGGGGGAAAACCTCGCAGCCGTTTGCCAAGCGGCGATTCGTAAAAGTCGAGGCAATTCTGCGGCAAACCGTCGAACTCGAGACAGATTCCGACATCGTCGCCGATCCAAGCTGGCAGCGGGGCTTCCCTAGCCGGCTGCCCTGTTTTGTCCGCCGCATGCGCCGCCGCCGTCAGGAGAATGACGCCGACTGCTGACCAGAAAAGGTTCCCCACCCGATGGCTCATGAACGGCGCCCCTGATCGCCAACGCCCCTGTCCCTAATACCCCTATCGCCAATGCCCCATAAATTCAAGAAACCGTTGATGGCCCCGACGGTCGGCCGCGTTACCGGCTGCAAACCATTGGCCACTTCCTGCGCCCACTCCGTCCCAGGCTGCGCCCACTCGGCTTCGGGTAACGCCGCTCGTTCGTGCTTATCAGATCGGGCGTTTGCCGCAATCGGACCGGGGTTGGCTGAAACTGGGTTCGATTTCGCCTGTTCGGGCCGATGCGTTTGCCGAAGATGATCGGCCTGGGCGACGTCGGCGCCACCGGCCTGGCCCTTCTTGAAGGCCGGCTCGCCGCCGCGGTTCAACCATAGCCAGCCGGCGGCAAAGAGCAGCACGGCGGCTGCCAGCGACATTGCCGACACGAGACGGGGGAAAGGAAGTATTTTGACGTTGTCCCGGCCCGGACGGAGCATGGAAGGCGCCGCCTCGCTAACGATACGGGCGGTAAGTCCGGCAGGGACCGCCGGCACCTTGTCCACCGTCAAACCGGCCAGCATGGCCTCGTAAAGCCGCAGCAGCTCGCGGCAACCGCCGCACTGCCGCGCGTGCCCTTCAATCTCGGCCGCCGAAGACAACGCACGACGCTCGTCGAGCACTTCATTCAGGCGAGCTTCAAATTCTTCACACCGCATCAGATGACTCCTCGACGATTCCCCGTCGCCGTAAATGATCGGCCAATTCATGCCGCGCCCGATGGACCCACGTCTTCACCGTTCCCACCGGGCAATCGAGCACCTCGGCAATTTCCGCATAACTGAGTTGCTGCTGGTGAAATAATACGAACGCCTGTCGATATTCCTCACGCAGCCGCCCCAAGGCCAGCGCTATCTCCTCACCGATATGTTGTTCTTCACGGAACGAGCGTGCGTCGGGCAGCTCCTCGACTTCGGTGGACGGTTTTGGCACCTTGCGGCGGGCAGCCAACATTGTCCGGCAGCGGTTGGCTGCAATCGCCAACAGCCACGGCTGAAAATCACGTCGATTATCCCAATGTCCCAGACTGCGCAACGCACGCACGAACGATTCCTGAGTGACGTCTTCGGCATCCTCGCGGTGGCCCAGCATCCGGTAGCAAAGGCCGAACACCTGGCCGCGAAAGCGATCGACCAGGTCGGTCATGGCCGACTGCTCGCCCGACAGGCTGCGCCGAACCAAGTCGCCAACGTCGTCCGGCAATTTGCTCACCTCGGCCGCCTAAGTGCCACTCTACAAGGGGTTACCCGCCGGAAGACCGTCCGGTTTCAGGTTTTATAGATCGGCCGCAAAACGAAGGTCAAGCGGCGCTCGCTTTAAGGCGTCTTGATGGCCTCCCGGGCAACCTGCCGAGCGAGCTTAAATGCTGCGGAGAGAACCTGAGCGCGGGCCTCCATTTGCTCGGTGGTAAAGCTGCGTGGCGAGTTGTTCGTCGTCAGGCCCGCAATCTCGATGGTCAACGGGAGGAGGTCGAGAAACTCCCGATAACGTCGTTTTAGGGCTTCGTCGTCGGCCGATGACATGGTTCATCCCTCGTTGAAATATGCCAACGATTGAACCTAGTCGGACCAGGTGCGGCGAGCAAGCGCAATTCCCGGTTTGCCTTACCGATGCCTAAACGATCAAAACACTAGCGACGCTTGAAAAACTTGTTCAGCACGTCCGCGGCGGCGCTGCGGCTGTCTTCTCCTTTGTCCGCCTTGGGAACGGTCGGAAGCTTGCCGGGGGCCGCTTTCGCTGCGGCCGGCTGGCGTGCCGGCGCCGCTTCAGGCTGGGCCGCCGGTACCGTAAGATGATGCCCGTTACCCAGGTCGAGCTCGCCCGTCTCGTTCAAGTTAATGACGCGCGTGTCGGCGTTGCCAACCTTCGAATCGCCGTCGCCCAGCCATTGGCTGACGTCGAAGCCATCGTCGTCGCGGTTGCCTTCGGCAGTTCGGGCAGCCGCCTCTTTGATGCTTTCGACCTTGGGCCGCTTTTTCGAGGGAGCCGGGGCGTGGACTTGAACTTCGAACTCCAGCGGACCGACGGAAAGACGGTCGCCTTGCTTCAGCTCGCGTTCGCCGACGACGCGTTCGTTGTTGATCAGCGTACCGTTCTTGCTGCCAAAGTCACGAACAGCCACAAAGCTCTCTTCGATCAGCAACACGCAATGGTGACGGCTGATCAGATCACTTCGGGGCCGAAGCTGGCAGTCTTCGGCGCGGCCGATGAAGAACTTGGGGCCCGGCACTGGCAATTCTTGGCCGGCATTCTTCCCCACCATTACTTTGAGTCTCACGTCCATAGGCCTGACATCACTCCGCAGAGGTTACGAATGGAATTGAAAGAAGGGTATCAGCGCTCGCGAACCACTCTGACGGATACTTGTCACTTCAACAGGCGACAGACTCACAACTTATTATCGGTAAACCGCCCCAGACATGATCATCGGCCAAACAGCAATGCCGGGCTTGAATCGAAGCCTATAAATGGCACAGGCAACGCTTTACAAAAATCTGTACGGAAACGACAGGAACACCGCTCCGCGTAAACAGGCACCGCCGCCGCTCGACTGCGACGACGCGAACGCATTACGATGCCTCCTAAGGTTCCTCTGACGAGTCTCGCACATTTTGCTAGCAACACAACCCTCACTGAGAGGGAGGGCCAAGTACTGGCCCAGAGCGAACATACGCGCCCGTCGCCGTTCAATCTAGCAAGACCCGGCGCTCGTGTCAAAAAAAAGTTCATAAATATTTCGCACACACCTCGTTTCAACGGCGAGTCCCGTCTAATGGGGGAAACCGTCAACGACGTGCGTTCCACTCGCAGCGGCCATATTTACCTGCCGCCAAATCAGCCACGGCCAGGGCTTCTTGTTCGGTCATTGGCTCTTGGCTGGCCGAGCAATTGAGTGTGCGAACGAGCGCGCTTTGAATCTCTGACAGCCACTCGGCGCGCTCCAGGTTCAGCGATGCTAAATCATTAATCCCCGGCAATTCCGGGGCGGCAGGCGAAGTTGCCAATAGAATGCTGCCGTGTTGCAACAGGGCGCCGCGCGACCGGCGCTGTGCACTGCCGACCACTTTATCTTCCCCAATCAGCACGTCGCCGATGGCTCGCCGCTGGAAGCACAACAGGTGCGGGGCCGCGCCAACCTCACTCCGTCCGACCCCGGTGTGTCCGGCGCGACCGGGAAAGTCGACCAAAGTTGCACGGACTCCGAATCTCGAGAGCATTTCCACCAACGCCAGGTGCACGCGATGGTAAAGCGCGAACGAATCTTTGCCACTACCGCCTGCTACCGCCAGGCTATAGGTGATTTCGCGATCGTGCAGGATGGCGCCGCCCCCACTTGCCCGGCGGACCAATGGGCACTCGCAACTCGGCCGATGTGAGGCCCGGTCTGCGATCGACTGGAAGTAGCCCAGTGAGAGCGTGGGCACACTCCAAGCATAGAACCGCAACTGCGTGCGCTGTTCCGCGGCCGCTCGATCGAGCAACACTTCGTCGACCGCCATGTTCCAGGCCCCGTCGCGCGGCGAGTCGACAAGGATTCGGCAAGCTGGCATCGTCTTAAAACAGCCCTGCCATCAGTCCGCGTTCCGCGTCCCATAGATCCTGCAAGTTTTCGATCGTGGCTGCGGTAGTTGTACGACCCATTTCGTTCAATTCCATGGCGGTTCCTCCGGCGGTTGCCGATGCCTGAACATTTTAGGCGCCGGCCGTCTCGAATGCCATCGCCGGGAAACGCACAAGGCCCGATTGACGGAAGCCCTCCAGGCGATCAGCATGGGTGTGTCGTTCGTATTGCAGGCAGCAGGCACAAAGCGATTCGTGCGGTACGACCATGATGCCATCCACCGCCAGCGAATTCCGCGGGACCGACCGTTTCCGGGTCATCCGGCGCGTGGGAGCGGGCGGGATGGGCGTGGTCTATGAGGCGTTCGACCGCGAGCGCGACGCTCGCGTGGCGCTGAAATTCCTGCCCGATGCCGACCCCACGGCTCTCTCGCGCTTCAAACAAGAGTTCCGCGCGCTGGCCGACGTGTCGCACCCGAACCTGGCGGCTTTGTACGAGCTGTTCTCTGACCAGGACCAATGGTTCTTCACGATGGAGTTCGTCGACGGCGTCGACTTCCTGGGCTACGTGCGCGGACTACCGGCCGGCGGCGCGGCGGTGGAGGTGACCGAGCGGTCGCTGGGAACGTCGATCGAGCTATCGCCCGACGGCTTTGCCGATGCCGGCGCCGATCAAACGCTCGTCTACCAGGACGGCACCGATTCGCTGAAACGCCTGGAGCTCTCTCCGCGGCAAATCGAGCGGCTGCGCGGCGCGCTGCGGCAGCTTGTCAACGGCGTCGAGCGGCTGCACGCACTGGACATCATTCATCGCGATATCAAACCCAGCAACGTGCTCGTGACACCGGCCGGCAGGGTCGTGCTGCTCGATTTTGGTCTGGCAGTCGAGTTGCACGATCCACACGAATCGCCGTCGGCCGTGTCCGACGTGGCCGGCACGGTCGGCTATATGTCGCCGGAACAAGTGCAGGGACGTGTGCTCAGCCCGGCGAGCGATTGGTACAACATCGGCGCCATGCTCTACGAAGTGCTCACGGGGCGGCGACCCTACTCGGGAGACTGTCAGCAAATCATGCTGGCTAAAGTGTCGTTCGACCCGGCCGAACCCAAGTCACTGGCGCCAGGCACGCCGGACGATCTTAACCAGCTCTGCATGGACTTATTGTGCCGTGCGCCGCGGGCGCGGGCCGACGGCAAGCGCATCCTCGAACGTTGCGACAGCCCGGATACGGCGCCGCCCGGCGAGGCCGTGCGGCGTTCGAGCAACGAATTCGTAGGACGGCAGTCCGAGCTGGCGGAGCTGTCGCGGGCCTATGCCCGAGTGCGCGGCGGAAAACCGTGCCTGGTTCTCATCGAGGGCGAGTCAGGTGTAGGCAAAAGCGCGCTGGTGCACCGATTTCTCGAAGACCTCGCCGGCGACGGGCAGGTGATCTTGGCGGGCCGCTGTTACGAGCAAGAGTCGGTGCCGTTCAAGGCATTCGACACGCTGATCGACGCCCTGACGCGCTACCTGTCGTCGCTTGCGGAAGTGGAATCGGCGGCCTTGCTGCCGCGCGACATCTTGGCTCTGGCCAGGATTTTTCCAGTCATCGAACAGGTACCGATGGTGGCCAAATCGCCGTCGCGACGGGCCGAGGTGCCCGATCAACGTGAGCTACGTCGGCGGGCCTTCGCGGCCTTGCGCGAACTGCTGGCCCGCATCGCCGACCGGCGTCCCTTGGTTCTCGTGATCGACGACCTGCAATGGGGCGACGTCGACAGCGCCAATCTGCTCAACGACCTTTTGGAACCACCCGACCCTCCCCTATTTCTCTTCATCGGCGCCTATCGCAGCGAAGACGCCGGCCGTAGCGCCTGCCTGCAACTGCTGCTCGCGTCAAGCGAGCAAAGAGAAGAGACCGTCTCGCGAACGCGAATCGCGCTGGCGCCGCTCTCGCAATTGGAATCTGTCGAGCTGGCGGTCACCCTGTTGGGAAGCGATGACGAGCTCGCCCGTTCGCAGGCAAACCAGATCGTGAGTGAATCGCAGGGCAGCCCCTACTTCGTTTGCGAGTTGGCTCAGCACGTGCGCGAGGGAATCCAGCGGGAAGCGCGGGCCGACGACGATACGAGCGCTTCGCGCATTCGGCTCGACGACGCCCTGTGGCAGCGCATTGAGCGTCTGCCGACGGCCGAACGGACGGCGCTGGAAGTGCTTTCCGTGGCGGTGCGGCCGCTGCGGCCGGCCGACGCGTTTGCCGCGGCCGGTATCGGGGAGCCTTTGGCCGTGCTCAGGCGTCTGCGCAGCGACCGGTTCATCCGCGTCATGGTGAGCCTCGGAGAAGAACTGCTCGCCCCCTATCACGACCGCATTCGCGAAACGATTCTCGCCCGGCTGACTGCCTCTGCCACGTCGGACCACCATCGCCGGTTGGCCGGCGTGCTGACGGCCGCTCACGAGCCCGACGTGCAGATCTTGGCGATGCACTTCGAAGGAGCCGGCGACTCCGAAACCGCCGGCGGCTACTACGCCCTGGCTGCAGCGGCGGCCGACGCGGCGCTGGCCTTCGATCGTGCGGCGGAACTTTACCGCAAAGCATTGGCCCTGAAGCCGTTGGCCGACGACGAGCGCGGCGAAATGTTGCGCAAACTGGCCGACGCGTTGGCGAATGCCGGCCGCGGCACCGAAGCCGCTCAGCAATACCTGGCGGCTGCCGCCGAGGCACCGCCGAGCGAAGCCTTACTGCTGCGCGGCAAGGCCGGCTTTCAGTTCTGCGCGGCCGGCGACATTGACGCCGGACGTGAATCGCTGGCCGCAGTACTCGAGCGGCTCGGACTGAGCTTGCCCGTCACGCGTAACCGGGCGCTGCTCTCATTGCTCTATCACCGTTGCCGGCTGCGGTTGCGAGGCACGCGTTTTCGGGAACGCCGTGAAGCGGACGTGCCCGCCAGGCTATTGACGCGCGTCGACGTTACCTGGTCGGTCGCCGTCGGCTTGACGATGATCGACACGATCCGCGGGGCCGATTTTCAGACGCGCAACCTGCTCTTGGCCCTACGCACCGGCGAACCCTATCGCGTGGCCCGCGCCTTGGCCTGGGAGGCCACGCACGTGGCCATGGGCGGTGTGGCCGGACGGCGGCGTGCACGGCGCATGCTCGACGCCGCCGGGCAAATCGCCGAGCGGCTCCATCACCCGCATGCCCGCGGCATGACCATGATGGGACGCGGCGTTTCCGCCTTCTTTCTCGGCGACTGGCGGGAGGCCCACGAAATTTGCGACCGTGCCGTCGCCTTGTTTACTGAAGGCTGCACCGGCGCCGCCTGGGAGCTCGATACGTCGCAGGCGTTTGCTTATTGGTCGCTTTTCTGGCTAGGGAAGTTCGCGGAGATCCAGGACCGCTTTCCGCGACTCGTGAACGAGGCCCACGAGCGCGGCGACCGCCTGGCGGCGGCCAATTTCGCCACCTTCGGAGGTCCATTCGTCTTTCTCTCACAAGACGACCCTCAAGCCGCTGGTGAAGCCCTGGACGGTGCGATGGGCGTCTGGTCGCAGCAAGATTTTCACGTCCAGCACTTTACCACGCTCTCGGCCCGCACCTATGTCGCCCTTTACCGCGGTCATGCCGCGGACGCCTGGCGGCATCTGCTCGGCGAGTGGTCCCGGCTGCGGGCATCGTTCCTGCTCAACGTGGAATGCGTGCGAATCTTTATGAGGCACTTGCGATCGAGCTGTGCCTTGGCTGCCGCGGAAGACTCGCAAACACCCGCCTCGCAGCTCGCCGAGCTCGAACGCGAAGCTGGCCGCGATGCTCGCCGGCTGGAGCGCGAGCGCCCTCGCTATGCCCGTCCCTTAGCCATGCTCATTCGCGCGGCCCTCGCTGCGCGGTCCGGCCAGCCGGAAGCAGCGGCCGATCTGCTGGCCGGAGCCATATCGCTTTTGGACAGTCATCAGCTTGGCATCTATGCCGCGGCCGCCCGCTATCGCCGCGGCCAGCTCCTGGGCGGCGAACAGGGCGACGCTCTGGTGCAACAGGCGACCGACTGGATGCGAGAGCAGAGAATTCTTCGCCCCGAGCGCATCGCAGCCCTCTTTGCGCCCGGCTTTGGATTATCGTAGGGTGGGACGAGCGAGCTTGCGAGCGCCGGCCCACCAGGGGAGACAAGGGGACAAGGGGACAAGGAGACAAGGAGACAAGGAGACAAGGGGAGAGTGTCAAGAATTGAATGACCTGCCAAAGTGGTTCACGCTACCGGGAGGCTTACGCCTCCCGCTCGCCACAGGCGAGCACGCGCCAGCGTGACGGTAAGTTATTGATGTTGTTGCAGACTCTCCTTGTCTCCTTGTCCCCTTGTCGCCTTGTCATCATCGCCGGCTGGAAAGGTTCAAACCACACGAACGGGAAAATCACATCATGTCGCGTGTCATTGTCATTGGCGGCGGAGTTGCCGGACTCAGTGCCGCTCACGAGCTCGTCGAGCGCGGCTTCCAGGTCGAGATCTATGAAAGCCGCGACAACCTCTGGGGCGGCAAGGCCCGCAGCATGGATAAGCCCAATTCGGGCGTCGGCGGACGAAAGAACCTGCCCGGCGAGCACGGCTTTCGCTTCTTTCCGGGCTTCTACAAGCATTTGCCCGACACGATGTCGCGGATTCCGTGCGGCCCCGGTTCGGTGTTTGACAATCTCGTCACGCCGACGCAGGTGGAAATGTTTCAGGAACACGCCGACCCGGTCCTGCTGCCGCTCGAATTTCCGCAAACGCTCAGCGAGTGGATCGCGGCGTTGCGAGAGATCATTCACGCCCACGTCGGCGTTCCGAGTAACGAGGCCGATTTCTTCTTGCACCAGATTCTGGTCATCCTCACGTCCTGCGAGGAGCGCCGGCTGGCCGAATATGAAAAAATTGCCTGGTGGGATTTCATCAAGGCCGACCAGATGTCGGACGCTTACAAAAAGATTCTGGCCCAGGGACTGACGCGTTCGCTGGTGGCCATGAAAGCCGCCGTGGCGAGCACGCGCACCGTCGGCGACATTTTGATCCAGCTTATTCTCAGCAGCCTCGCCCTGGGCGGCACAACCGATCGCGTGCTGAACGGCCCTACCAACGATGTCTGGATCGACCCTTGGATTCAATACCTGGCGCGTCGCGGCGTGGCGCTCACCTTGAATGCCGAGGCCGAGCAAATTCACTTTAACGGGGTCAGCGTAACGGGCGTCGACGTGACCGTCGCCGGCACGCGTCGCACGGTCGTCGGCGACTATTACGTCTTCGCCGTGCCGGTGGAAGTGATGTCGCCGTTGGTCACCCCCGTGATGGCCGCCGTCGCGCCGTCGTTGTCGCGGTTGGCGCAATTGCACACCGAGTGGATGAACGGCATCCAGTTTTACCTGAACTGCGACGTGCCGCTCGACCAGGGACACGCCATCTATCTCGATTCCGCCTGGGCCTTGACGTCGATCTCGCAGCACCAGTTCTGGCCGCGGGTCGATCTGAAGCAATACGGCGACGGAACCGTCTGCGGCATCTTGTCGGTCGACGTTTCCGATTGGCTGACGCCGGGCGACCAGGTGGTGTTTCTGCCCGCGCATCAGTGCAATGCCGGTCAAATCAAAGACGAAGTCTGGGCGCAACTGAAGGCACACCTGAACCGTCCGGGCCAGACGGTGCTCAGCGACGCCAATCTCGTCGACTGGCACCTTGACCCCGACATCACGTTTCCGCGAAACACGCCGGCGAACGACGCCAACCGCGAGCCCTTGCTGGTGAACCTGGCCGATTCGTGGCAGTATCGGCCCGAGGCGGTGGTGGGCATCCCCAACCTGTTTTTGGCCTCCGACTACGTGCGCACCTTTACCGACCTGGCGACGATGGAAGGCGCGAACGAAGCCGCCCGCCGCGCCGTGAACGGCATTTTGACGGCCAGTGGTTCGGCGGCGCCGCCTTGTCAGCTCTGGCCCTTGCGCGAACCCGACGTCTTCGCCCCCTTTCGCGAATACGACCTCTTCCGCTTCCAGCTCGGCTGGCCCCACGGCGCAGTATTATGACTATCGCGCACACTTAGGCTACCCGAGCTCGTTTAACCGGTAGCCAACGGCGGCGCGCGAGCGTGTAATTCGCTTCCGCTTCCAGCTCGGCTGGCCCCACGGCCCGGTGCTGTAAATATCGCGGGCAATTGGGCTACACAAGCTCGTTTAACCGGTAGCCAACGGCGGCGCGCGAGCGTCAATTCCGTGGTCCGATTCATTCACCTGCCCGTGGCAGACTTCGTGAGAAGTCTTCGCAAATCCAAGGCCCTGCGGGGTCGAGGGTGGAGGCCGAAGCTTGCCGCGGCGTCAAACGGTTGCTACGTTGGAAGCATGGTGCTCAACGATCAGCAAAGGCAGTTGGCGCTTGGTGGTACGCCGGTCGAGATTACCGACGGCAGCCAAACATTCTATCTCCTTTCCAAAGAACAGTACGACGAGCTAGACCGGATTCGTACGCTTTTCGCAGAGATCGAGGAAATCGAGTTCTCCCCCTATGAGGCTGACGATATCGCCGATCCCAACGACGGCGAATAGCCCCACAGCGCCGGTCAAGATCAAAGCCTATCAGTTCTCGGTGCCGGTCCGCCTGGTCACGGGCGGCGCGCGGTCAGCAGTTTTTCCGGCGCTGTTCGATCCTGGCACGAATCACAATATGGCGATCCGCGAGCAGCACGTTCGTGACTGGACCGGTTTTGCCCTGCGAAAGCTCGGCGCCATCAAGATCAACGGGGTCGTGGATGAGCGTTCATTAGCGTTCCGGTTTTTCTGCCGTGCCCGGAGCGACGCGATCGAGGCCTCGTCGTCTTCGATGCCGACCAGGGGATGCCTGCCACGGATCAAACACGGATGAAACACCGATCGGTATTGCATCCGTGTTTCCTCGGTGGCCAAGCCTCTCTGTCTGTGCCCTGTTCCCTGTAACCTGTCCCCTACGCATTGCCATCGCGGCAGGCCGGATCGAGCACGCAGCAGCGGCCCTCTGAGGCCGCTAATGAGGGCCGCCAGGCGCTCGGCGACCAGCCTCGCCAGGTCGGGCGGGGTGAAATGCCCTCCTGTCGCTTTTCGCTTTGTCACCGGCATCTTCGCCGCGCTCCCGTAAAGGTGTTCGTTCGCACATTATCGCCGATCGGCGCAAGAATCCAAGGGGTCGAGGGTGCGGGAAAAATCGCGCCCTTTTTCCGTTTCGCTTCTTCACGTTCCGCCACAGCGACCCTTGTGAATTTTCCGCCACAGCGACCCTTGTGAAATCGCGAGACGCACGATAGTTTCAGCAGGCGTTGCGACGAACAATTGGCTATAATGAAAAAGTAAATCGAACGTGCCGGCAACGAGTATCGTCCTGGGATTGAGTGAATCCGTCGATGAACTCGCGGCGATGCTTTGTGCAACGGAGATCGGTACGTTCGAGACCTTTCCGTTTCTGGCGTTGACAGCGCGCGACGACGGGCCGTGGCAGGGAGTGTGCCGGGCAATGGATGCCGCCGAAACGATCCGGTTAACCCTCAAAGGAATGCAAAAAGACACATTTCAACACTGGCTGAAACGCGGCCTGCATCGCAGCGAACCGGTTTTGGGTCAGCATGGCTGGACCAACCGAGAACTCTACGAGGTTCTTACGGTCGAGCATCTGCGGGTCAAAACGACGTTCTACGGCGAGCTTGGAGAAAAGATCGATGAGCCTGGTGAATGGCTGGATTGTCCCTGAAGGTGAAGAGCATTTCGACGAGCTTCGCGGGCGGCGGGCAACCGTCGAGCACTACTTTGCAACGCCGCATCGAATGCTCATTATCCGGCTCACGGGCTTGCGCGAAACGCGGGAGCCGCTATTTCTTTTATGCACGGGCGTAATGAGGCTGGAAACGGCTCCAACCTGGTCGATCGACGACCTGCATTGCTCGACCGTCGATGCGAATACGATCGTGATCGAGGATAAACAAAGCGGGTTTCACGTAGCATGCCACGCACTGCGGCTGTTCGGCACCGAGGAATTCAAGCGTTGGCTGGGCAAGGACCAGTATCTTATCGACCCATCCGCCAACGCCTTGCAATCGGTCCTCCAATCAGGGGCCGACGGGTTTTAGCAGCGCCGGTTTTTTTGCCGTGCGCGTAGCGACGCGAACGACGCCTCGTCGTTTTCGATGCCGACGAGGGGATGCCTGCACGGATCAAACACGGATGAAACACCGATCCGTGTCGCTCTGGGTTCCATCGGTGGCCAAGCCTCTCTGTCTGTGCCCTGTTCCCTGTAACCTGTCCCCTACGCATTGCCCTCGCCGCAGGCCGGATCGAGCACGCGCAGCGGCCCTTTGAGACTGCTGACGAGCGCCGCCACGCGCTCGCAGCCTGTTGAAAACGGGGACTGGGTCCGAGCTGTTCGACGCAATGCCGCCAATAAAGCAAGTTGCGAGGTGCCTGTCCCCCTTTTTCAACAGGCTGCTCGCCGACCAGCCGCGCCAGATCGCGCGGGGTGAAATGCGCGTCCGTCGCTTTTCGCTTTGTCACCGGCACCTTCGCCAGCAATCTGCCTTTTCGCGGTCCCCCCGGCGGTAGACCGGCAGACTTCGTTTGCTTTGACTAACGCCGCCGATCAGCTGCTGCCGATTGATGCAGATACGGGACACAACGCGGCGCTTTGAGTCAACGTGGGCAACTGGATGAAGGGCCCTCTCTCGATTCCACCAGCATCGCACGCGGATCTTTCGCCCGGCGATGAGATTGCCCGGCGGCTTGCACCATTGATTGGCAAGCCTTTCCAATTGACCGGCAAGACGCGCACCGATGGTTCAAACCTGCGAAAGACGGTCGCCCGTGTGTTGGAGGAATCAGCGGTCTTGCCCACGCCCGCGCCGGACGGCGCGTGGCGCATCGTGCCGCCCAAGCGAAAAGGCGTGCCGCGCCTGTTGCGTGAGTTCGTCGACACGTTCATCGTCACCTCGGGCACTTCCTACAACTTGCAGGTTTGGAACCGTAACCCTTCGCAGCCAACACCGCAAATCGAATATGCCGACGGCTCGCTCCTTCGCGCCAATGACGTCCGCTTGATCTTCGTGCGCATCGACGTTGCCGGCCACAAGATTCGCTCCATCGTCGTCGCGACGCCGGAATACGTCGTCGAGCACTTCGGCAAATTCGGCAAGGAAACGGTCAAAGAGCAACTCATCATCCTGCCGCGCGCCCGGCAACAGGTGCTGTCGATGAAGCCGGCGATTCTGTTCTATCCCGATGAAGGAGCTTCAAGTGCCAACGGTCGATCCCGATGGCGTTTTTCGACCGCTTTGAAGGCCAGGCCGTCTTCAACCCGGCGTACCCATGACGCCCGGCCACTCGACGCCGAACGCCTGAGCAACCAGCTCGTCGATCGTCGCTTCCAGCCGCCCGCGATCCGCATCCCCAAGCGGTTCTTCCACCAGCCGCCGCACGAGCTTGACCATTTTCCGCGACGCGGCGGCATTGCGGTCGGGCAATGGATACTCGGTGATGTACTGCGTCAGGTGCCGCCGGCGCTGCGAATAGAGCTTGTTCTGAAAGGCCAGATCATGGTAGCGGGAAATCAATGCCGAATTCGCGACGCCCAGGATAAATAGCAGCAACTCTTCGTCCGCCGGGTCGTTGGTCGTGATCCAATAGCAGTTGCCGTCGACGATTGAGCCCTTGGCGTCCCAGAAGAACCGCGCGTCGGGGCTGATGTCGGGGAACACAATTTTCGGCAGCGACCAGGCCTCCGGATCTTGCGGCACCCAAATCTCGTACCACGCTCGCCCCGCCTCGATCACGTAATGTCGCGACTCCAGCTTCTCCTTTCGGCTCAACAGGTATTTCCACGTCGGCGATGAAGCCGGATAGCGCGTCGCGCGCCGCCGGCCGTCAACCACCTCGTGCGTATAGAGCACGCGGCGTTGCCGGCCGCTGGACTCCAGCGGTCGCCATTTGGCGGCATCGTCCTGTGAAAGAACCGGACGCAAATGCCGCGACTCGGGCCGAATCTCGCCGCGCAGCGTCTCCCAGTCGTCGCGGATAAACACGCTGTCGGCGGTCGTCTTGATGCCCACGCGCACCTTCGCGACCTGACCGATGCGGCACTGCGCTTTAGCATCAATGGCCGCCACCCATTCTGCCTCACCGCCGGAGAGCAGCGTCCACGGCTTGGCGTCGTCGCGCGCAATCGGCAGGCGGCCGGTGGCAATTCGATATCGGTTACCGTTGACGCGAACAACTCCCGACTGCGGATTTCGCAGCGATTCGACAAGCGACACGAACTGCTGCGTAGTATGGCCGTTGCCCTCGTCCGTTTCTTCGTAGATGCGGACGAAGCTCGGCTCCTGTCGTCGGCTGGCCTCGCCCGCGTCGTCCCGTTTTCGCGCGAAGACCAGGGCGGGCAAAACCGCCGCCTCAAAGAACTTGGTGTCGCCGAGGTCGACAATCTCGATCAGGTCGAATTTCGTGCGCAGGATCCTGCGAGTCGCCATCCCGCCCCGGGTCGTCAGAAACCGGTTCGAGGTGATGACGCCCAGGATGCCGCCCGGACGCAATTGCCTGGCCATCGCGACGAGAAACGCCTGGTAGAGATCAACCCGGCCGCTTAAGCCGAACCGCGCAGCGAGCTGCTGAGCGCGCTTGGCGCCCAGCACCTGGGTTCGCACGTAGGGCGGATTGGCGATAATGCAATCGACCGGCTCCAGCTCTTCGCCCGAGCCGAAAAGATCGTTGCCGCCAAAGAACTCCAAAAAATCACCGCGGATCAAGTCGGTGCGGCAGCCGTCGAACGTTTCCTGCCGTGCCCGTAGCGATGCGAACGAGGCATCGTCGTTTTCGATGCCAACGAGCGTTACTCGCCGCCGCATTTCGCGCGGCAGGGCGTCGTTGATGGCGCAAAGCAGATTGCCGTCGCCGCAGGCCGGATCGAGCACGCGGAGCGGCCCTTTGAGACCGCCGACGAGCGCCGCCACGCGCCCGGCGACCAGCCTCGCCAGGTCGGGCGGGGTGAAATGCGCTCCCGTCGCTTTTCGTTTTGTCACCGGCATCTTCGCCGCACTCCCATGAAGGTGTTCGTCCGCACATTATCGCCGATCGGCGGGGAAATCCAAGGGGTGTCCTTCGATCCCGGTTCCAAAGGCGGCCCTTTCACATTCCACCACCGAGGAAACTCGCGCCGGGGAGCGCCGCGAGGGCAAATGGCATCACGTTCATTTCCACCGTTCACTGCCGACCGCCTCTGCATGTGACTACAGTTGAATTAGTGAAGCTCGCTTTGGTAGGCTTTACCAAGTTCCCCCAAGCAGGGTTGAACACCGCCGATTGCTCATCGCACTCGGTCTTTTCAAGGTACGCGCTTGATGTTCTTCGTGCGAGCGAAAGAAGAAGGAAACGGTCAGGTCAGCAAGTACGACGAAGCCGCGCACGACTTGCTGGCCGGCAAACGTTTCATCGAGAACGTGTCGGCCGCGGTGTGGAACTATCCTACGCTGGATGAAGCCATTGCCGCCATCGCGGGCAAGAGCATCGAGGAACTGGTCGCGGCGGCGAGGCAGCGGGGAGGCCCAGGCTTGATCTCGGCGGATGAGCTGCGGGCCGCCGGCTGCTTCGACTTTCCACCGGGTTGGCGCAAGTCGCTCTCCGCTAAGCAAGACCGGTTGCCGTTGTTTGACGACGACGACACGGTTCCGACCAAAAAAGATTCGACGCCCTGCGATCCCGATAGCGGCGAGCTGTCGGACGAGCTTCCGTGAATGTCTCCATTGCCAAAAAGGCGGCTGGCCAGAAACTGGCCAGGGTCGCCCCCTCCTGACCCCTACGGCGCACTCGTCGCAAAGGCAATCAGCGGAACCACTTGCGACAAAGTCGTTGCCGCGCAATTCACGCGGAGAGCAAGCGTGCGCTGCGCACTCGCGCCCAGGTGGGCGCGAGTGCGCGACAAACGCGCCCAGGTGGGCGCGAGTGCGCGGGCACCGCGCTACTTGCCTTGTCCCGTTTCGGCGGCACGTAGCACCGTATCGCGCCTGTGTACGTGCGAAGCAGGCGGTCGATCCGTACAGAGAATCGCTATGTAGTCTCCCGCGGCGCTTGCCTGCCGTCGATTGGACGCGACGCGCGTGTCGCATCCGTCAGCTCTTGGATAGCATGGCGACACCCTGCTCGGTAAAAGCGTAAGGAAGGGACCGTCGCCCGTGGGCAGGAACTTGAGGTGCCAAATTGGCGCCTCAAGTTGGCGACCTCGTCTCGCGTAAGTTGAAATGAAAAGTCCTCCGGAAACCGTTTGCGGCTCCGTTTCACCTGACCTTTTCAAACTCGGCCGCTTGCTCGGGATGGGCCAATCGAGGGGCTGCCGACGTAAAAGGCGGTCCTTTCCTCTAGGCCGGGAACAACCACGTAGACCTTCGCGTTCTCTGGAAGATGGACATCCGCGGGCAACCTGACTTGCCCGTTCTCCACTGTGCCCTCAACCGTTGTCACCCTCATGACATCCTCGTTCGCCAAGAACTAACTTGCCCCACAAAATCTATTTTATCGCCGGAAGTCGCTGGCGGCACCAGCCTTTGGAGTGCGGCGATTTATCGCCGCTTTTGTCGGTCGCGGAGCGACCTTTCTTTCGTCGTTCCGGTTGTTGGTCGCCGCCCGACACATCAAAAGAAAGCGGCTCCGCCGCAAACCAAAGCGGCGATAAATCGCCGCAATCCAAAGGGTTGCGACCCCTTCAGTGCAGTCGACCATAGTTGCCGAGCCATGAGTTACAGCTTGGCTGGCCGCACGGCGCGGTCTTATGATGAGGCGCGCCAACGCCAAAGATTCCACACCGTCACGAGCCTATTAGGCTCATCGACGTCGTAGAGCGTCGCAAGTGGAGCGACGAATGCGAGACGAGTGGCGCCGCCGCGCGACTCTCCGAAAGTTAGCGGTGCACGTGCCAACTCGGCATCGATCGTGTCAGCCGCCGCGGCAACGTCCGCACGGTCGGTTGCGCTATTCCAAAGGCGCGCAAGCTCTTGCTCTGCGGCTGGCCGCCAGACAACGGTGAATTTTATGTTCGCCCGAGATCGCGCCAGATCTCGGCTAGCGTCCGGCCACCGGTTTCGTGATGCCGGCGTCTCAACTCTTCCTTGGAATGAGCGCATTCCGCCGACAGCGCAGCATAGAAAAGTTCGTCGTAAAGCGGTGAGGGGAGAAAGTGTCCCAACGTCTGTCCGCTCTCGTCACAGACTTCGACAGGCTTGTCAAATCCGTTTAGCTTCGATCGGAGATCGGCGTCGAGCGTCAGTCTGGTCATACCACAAACCCTTCCCCACAGCGAGCTACATAGGGATTATAAGTATATCCCAATCAAAGATGCGCTGGAAGGTGTCAGCGAGCAACTCACTACCCGATGGCCAAGGACCGGCGGTCGCAAGTTTATTTGCGTTTGCTATACAGCTCGCGCTGGGCCCAGGCGGCGGCGAGCGCGGTGGGGTCGCCGCCGAAGTGCTGGCGGAAGGCGACGTCGAAGGGCGTGCCCTGGTGCAGGTCGCGCAGCATGGCCACGAATTTTGGCATGCGGCTGAGCATCGCCTTCATAAACCCGTAGGCCAGCGCGCCGCTCTGCTCGTTAAGCACTTCGCCCGCCTTCAAAAAGTCGTCGGGGCCGCGGCCGTTGGCGAGCGACTCTTTGACCTCGTCGTCCCAATGCTTGGCCAACGCGTCGCGCGTGACCAGCCGGGCCGCGATCGCACGCGCCGCGCCCTCGGCAAACCACCGCGGCATCTTCGACTGGTTCTCGATAAACGAGCCGGCAAAGATCTCCGTCAGCATCAACTCGACGCCCTTGTCATCCTCGGGCACGAGCACGCAGCCATAGCAATCGACCACGTTATAGCGCCAATGCCCGTGCCATTCGCTGGGCAGTTCGCGGCGTTCGACCATCGTGCCAAACTCGCTGTAGTCGAAATGCTTTCGGAAGGCGAAAATCGTCAGCCGTCCCTTGAAGAAGGGCTCGTCGACCGGCAGGTTCAGCGCCTTGGCCACCTTGCCGCGAGCTTGCCTGGCCAGTTCCGCGACCTCGACCATACGGGCGGGCGAAAGATTGCCGATGAGCACGAACTGCTCGTTTTCGATCTTCTCCGGCGTGACGTCGGGGCTGCCCAGCCGCCAACTCTTCTCGGCCAGATCGGCCCGCATGGCCGAGAGCTCGTCGTGGTTCATCTTGCTGGCCACCATCACGCGCACGGCCCAATCGAGCAACTCGTTGGGGTCCGGCCAATCGAGCTTGGCGCCGTCGGCCACCCAGGTTTCGAACTTCTGGATCGTCGCATCGTCGAGCGGCTCCTTGCGCAACGGCATCCGCTGGCCGGCCATTCCCTTGAGCTTCTTGATCAGCAGGCTTTCGCCCGGTTTGCCTGGCGAAACAATTTGGCCGCTGTCGCCGCCGCGGGCCAGCCCGGCGAACGTGGTGAGGTTCAAACGCCCGGCGGGCTGCATGCCGCCGTGGCAGTCGATGCAGGTCGACACGACGATCGGCGCCAGGTCGCGCACGAACTGCACCGACTCTTTGCCGCTGGCCTGCGTGACCTGCAGGGCAGGCTGCTGGGGCTGATTGGTCGCCGGCACGTTGGCCGCGATGGGGGCGCTTTCATCAGCGCCGTCGAACTTGGCGCCAGCGTCGATCCACTTGGAGATCAGCGCGATTTCTTCCGGTTTGAGCGGGCCGCCGCCGCGCGGCATGTCGCCGCTCTGCAAAACTTCGATCAGCCGGCTCCCCTCGCCTTTGCCGGGCGTGAACACGGTGCCGCCTTCAGCCGAGCCTTTTTTCAGCGCGGCGTAGCTAGCCATGCTGAAGCCGCCGCGCGTGTTGGCAATGTGACAATTGTTGCAACGGGCGACGAGGATCGGGGCGATCTGCTTGGTAAAACTGATCTCGTCGGTGTTGGGCCCGCCTTTCGCAGGTTTCTTGGGCGTGGTTTTGGGCTTGGCGGCCGGTTTGACTTTCGGAGTGGGCTTAGCGGCGGTTTTGCTCTTATTGGCCAGCAAACGCTCGGCAAGAGCGACTTTCTTTTCGAGCAACGTGAGCGTATCGGCGAGCTCGTCTTTGGCATCCGACGATGCGAGGTTGTCGAGCGACTCTTTTGCCTCGGCGACCACAGCTTCCGCCTCAGCAACTTTATTTTGCTTGCTGAGGGCCACGGCATCTTTCAGCAATTGCGTAATCTCATCGACCTGCTTTTGCTGCTCCTCGGTGGCGGCTGCCACGGGGCGAAGCGTGAGG
>DASSFG010000027.1:0-9171 GCA_035694685.1 Pirellulales bacterium | reverse complement strand
GACGAATCGCCGTTCTTTTCGTTTCGCTTGCCGCCGGGAAGGTATCGCTTGCGAGGCAATGCTAGGGATTTCGAAGACGTTTATCGAGAGTTTGTCGTCGATCCCGCAACGGGACCAATCAAGTTTCTCGACCTGCCGATGTCTATGAGCAAACGGGCGCTACTGTATGGTCAGCCGGCTCCCGAGCTTCACATCACCCGTGGCCTGGGTATTGATACAAAGGTTAGACTCTCGGACTATCGTGGCAAATGGGTGGTGCTTGAGTTCTGGGGTGTTTGGTGTGGCCCCTGCATATTTCACATGGGCCAGGTCTTCCGGTTCTCCAAACAGCACGCCAACGACCGCGAACGTTTTGAGATCATCACCGTTCACCATGATATTCCGGAACAAAAGCTCGGTCTGGACGCGGCACTGCCTCAGCTTGTGGAGCGGTGGCAAAGTACGAAAGACCTGGATCAGGGTGAGTTTCCCTTTCCGATCGTGATCGATAAGACTGGGCGAACGGTTGAAGCGTATGGTATAAGCGGCTTTCCCACTTCTGTGTTCATTGATCCGGAAGGCCGCATCGCTAACGTGCCCGGCGTTTGGGAACTCTCGGACATCCTGAAAGGGCGTGCCGAAAAATCGCCCGACATCTTTCAGGCGGCCGGCCCTGACGCTGCCGAGCATCCGCCCGCGATCAAGCCAGGCGACGATTCAGAAGGAGTCGTGGGTCAACGGTGCGTCGCCTTCAACGGACACAAAGACATGGTCGCTGCAGTCGGATTCTTGCCGGATGGAAAGCACTTTGTCACCAGCGCCTCAGACAACACTTTGCGTTTCTGGAATGTCCAGACGCGCGACCAGACCCGTCTGATTCGTTGCACGCCCCAGGGAAACTCGATTTCCAGTTATGGCGGCATTCAGTTGTACATCGCCCAACAAGGCAACCTGGTCGGTGGGAACGTCTACGAAGCCAAGGATCAGAGAATCATCCACTTTCCTCGGTTGTGGAAGGCCGATTCGGATTATCAGGAGTCGTTCTCCTTGTCCGATCCGGGGCTCGAGTTCGGCAGAGCGGATATTTCTGCGGACGGCGAACGATTCGCCTCTTACACGTATGCACCTGATGCTAAGGCCGAGTTCGTGAGAATCTACGATCTGCCAGAAGGAACGTTGTCGCACGAAATCGACGTGCATGGAGACCGGAGGCAGGATGCGAGCTCAGGCTCGGCGCTGAAGTTCTCGCCTGATGGCCGTCATCTCGCCGTTGCCGGAGCCAAAGGCCATTCCATTCAAGTTTGGAACGTTGATGAAGGCCGGAAACTTTGGGAAGCATATCCTTCCGAAGTCTACGGCATTAACTCGATTTCATTCGCGCCCGACGGCGGGTCGTTCGCCTATGCTGGATGGTTTGAGCCTCTGGAGTTCCGAACGACGACGACCGGCGAACTGTTGCGCACGCTCCAATCACCCAGTCACAGGGCAGTTGTCGTTTCTATTTCTCCGAGCGGTCACTACGTAGCGACGGCCGGAAATGGCCCTCTCCCACGCATCAAGATCTGGGACATCAATACCGGTGGCGTCATCGGAACTCTGACAGGGCACGCCACCGGAGCTCGTCCGGATGGGATGGCGTGGTCACCGGACGACCGGTATCTCGTCACGGTGGCGGGCCGAGGAACGCATCAACCTGGCGAGGTTTTGCTCTGGGATCTCGTGGAGAATGGCATCGTTCAATCGCCATGAAATACGCAACGGCCGGTCCAAGCACGAAACCTTACAGGCACGCTCAGACATGCCGCTCGCCACAGGCGAGCGGCACACGTCAGTGTGCCGGTAGTTCGTGAAGCCGCGCGTTCACTCTGACGGCGAAAAACGATTCAGCTTCTGCAGAAACCCCGCGCGGTTGAGCACGTCAGGGTTCACGACGTGGTCGGGCAGTTCGCCGCGGGCGATGCGCAGCATGCCGTGGGCCATGGCGCGGCCGGTGGCGCGCCATACGTCGCTGGTCGAGGCGTTCCAATGGGGCGTAAGAATGACGTTGTCGAGCGAAGTCAGCGGATCGTCGGCCGGCAACGGCTCGTGCTCGAAGACGTCGAGCGCCGCTCCGGCAATCTTTCGCTCGCGCAACAGCTCGACCAGCCCCGCCTGATCGACCAGTTCGCCGCGGGCAACGTTGATAAAGAAGGCCGTCGGCTTCAGGAGTGAAAGTTGTGCCCGGCCGATCAGACCGCGATTTTCGGGCGTCAGGCGGCTGTGCAGGCTCACAAAGTCGGCCTCGCGCAACAGCTCCTCGAGCGGCGCCAGCCGCACTCCCAATTCCGCCGCCTGTTTGGAATTGGTGTGCTGCGAGTAAGCCAGCACACTCATCTCGAAGGGCGCCACCAGCCGCGCCAGTTCACGGCCGCTGTTACCCAGACCCACGATGCCCAGCGTGCGGCCCAGCAGCTCGCCGCCCATAATCTCCGGCTGGCGCCGCCAATCGCCCGTGCGCGCCACGCGCTCTTGCTCCGGCAAGCGTTTGACGAGAGCCAGCATGAAAAGCAGTGCCGACGACGCGGTGGCATGGTGCAGGCCCAAGGGAGCATTGAACAGCAGCACGTCGTTCTGGGTGCAGGCCGCAACGTCGATTTTGTCGTAGCCGGCCCCCGAACGGCCGATCGCCACCAGCCGCTGAGCGCCGCCGGCAAACGTCGCTTTCGTGACCCAAGGCCGCAGTACGATCAGGCCGTCGACGTCGGCGATCTCGTCGGGTTGGACCTCCATCGAATACAGGTTGTGCCAATAGGTTTCGTCGTCGCGGGGCGCCTGCTCGCGCAGAAAGTGGTAGCGAATCGCCGGCGTCTCGGCCCAGAGCGGCAAACCCAGGTCGCCATAGGCCGGCTGGCCCGCTAAATTGAGGAAGTCGCCCGTGAGCGCTACGCGGAATTCGGCAGTCATGGCCGCCATCCTATCACACAGCATCCTATCACGCAGAGGCCCGCAATGAACGCTTTCCGGCTGGGCATGTTCGTGATGCCGATCCACGATCCGGCGAAGCCGTTGGCGCAGTGCATCGATGAAGATCTGGAACTGGCCTTGAAGTGCGAGGAGCTCGGCTTCGACGATTTCTGGGTCGGCGAGCACCATTCGTCGAGCGTCGAGAACATCGTGATGCCCGAGATCTTCCTGGCCAACGTGCTCGGGCAGACGCGGCGGCTGCGCGTCGGCCCGGCCCCGGTCTGTTTGCAGTATCATCATCCGGCCCACGTCGCCGGGCGGCTGGCGTTTCTCGATCACTTGTCGCACGGCCGTCTCAACGTCTGTTTCGGCCCCGGCGCCATCCCCACCGACATGGAGATGTTCGCCGCGCAGCCGTGCGACACCGGGGCCCGCGTATCCGAGTCGATCGACATGATTCTCAAGCTATGGCAGGGCGAGCCGCCGCTCGACCTGGCCGGCCGTTTCTGGCAGGTGAAGATGAAGGACAACTTGCACCCCAAGTTCGGCGTCGGGCACGTCCACAAACCGTTTCAGCGTCCGCACCCGCCGATCTTTGTGCCGAGCATCAGCCGTTCGTCGCCCGGCCTGAAGAAAGCGGCCGAGCGCGGCTTCCACTTCATCAGCCATCACCTGCTACACACCGGGGTGCTCAAAGAGCAGTGGGCGACTTACTCGCAGGCCGCTTTGGCTGCCGGCCGGCGGCCACAGCCGGGCGATTGGGCGGTGGCCCGCAACGTCTTCGTAGCCGACTCGACGGCCGAGGCGCAGCGTTTGGCCAAGAGCAATTCGCTCGGTAAGTGCATCCAGTACATTCTCGACCTCACGCGGGCGACGAATCCACAAGGCATCGCCATGTGGAAGCGCGACGAGCGGCAGGCCGACGCCGATTGCACGCTTGATTACTTCATGGACGAAGTGGTGATCGCGGGCGATCCCGAGCACGTCACTCAACAGCTCTTCCGCCTGCGTGAAACCATCGGCCCCTTCGGCGCCCTGATTCTGACCGCCCACGACTGGGACGACCGCCACCGTTGGCTTCGCAGTTTGGAGTTATTTGCCAGGGAGGTGGCGCCTGCGCTGCGAAAAGCGTTCGCGGGACTGGAATAAAAAAGAATTTCGATGAGGCCGTGCTACCTTTCGCGCCGATCTTGATATCGCGCATTTCGACCTCCGCCGCTGAGCGTCGCACGGAATGTAGCCGTGGGCGAAGCCCGCGGTACAGTGCAACGCGGGGTGCCGAAGCCGCTGAGCGGCGGCAGAGGCAGGGGGCGGCAGTACGTCGCCGCTCCGCGGCTTCATTGGGTTCGTGCCAAATGCGTCGGTGATATGATTGAGAATGACGGATAAGCGACGGGAATCACGGCGCAAGCGGATCATCGTAAGGCGACGCCAATTCGTAGAAGAACGATTCGGCCGGCAACGGCTGCAGCCCGCGTTGGCCGCCGTCGACCAAACACCAGGAGCAGATTGCGGCGGCGCCTGAAGTGTAATCATTGTATTCGAAGCGGATGGAGTGCAGGTCGTCGGATAGGCTCAGCTCCACCGCTTGGTCTTGCACCGCACCGTTAAAGAAATCGAGCACCTTTGTGCCGTCGATCCAGACACGCATGCCATCGTCGGTGTGAACGACGATGCGCCATGTGCCGGGCACGGGCGGCTTGAAAAAACCGCTCCAACGAATGGAAAAAAAGTCAAAACCGACCTTGGGATGCGGCGCGAAATCTCCAAATAGCCAGTCGATATTCCGGTCGACGCGTCTCACTCGGAAATCCTGAAACTCGGCCCCATTATAGAATTCGGCCATTACGCCGCGGCGGTAGCGCGTGCGCGCAAAGCCGGGTACGGCTAATGCTTTCTTAACCCAGCTCGCATCGGCACGCGCCGGCAAGGGCGCGTCCTGCTGCGAATGCTGGCACCAATACTTCGCTTGCAACTGGTAGTCGGTTTTCCACATTTTTCCGGCCCCGCCCGCCGCGTTCCACCAGGCGCGGGCGGCGTCGATGCGAGCTCTTGGATCGTGGTACGCATCGCGGTCGAGCCGCAGCAATTCCTTGTGTCCCGCATCGGTGAGCCTCGACCAGTGCTCGGCACCGGCCTTCCAATCGCCTAGTACCAGCATTTCGTAGCGCCCCGCCGTCAGATTTGCCGTCTGCACGTCGGATTCCTGCTTCAAGGTACCAAGCGCCTGCTTGTAAGCGCCTCGCCGTTGCTCTCGGGAGGTCGAACGCGGCAGCGCTTGCGCTCTTTGAAAGAGCGTCGGGCTCTTTGATCTCGCAGCCGACTCTCGCGCGGCTTGCGCCAGCGCCTTGAGCAGATCGGGGCGCTCGGTATCGAGAACCGCATCGGCCACGGACAGCGCAATCAGTGTGTTGGCCCAGGCCAGCTCTTCCGTGGCCGAGGATTTTGCGGCCCGCTCGATGGCCTTGACACGTGCCTCCAACAGATCCCCGGTGTCGTAGATCATTGCTATGACTTCGAGAGCGCGGCAGGCGGTGACGGCGTCGCCATTCGTTGTCGCCAGGTCAAATGCGCGTTGCGATAGTACATATCGGACTTCCGTTTCGGCCTGAAACCAACGCGCCCAGTCGACCTCCCTGCGGGCGAGCGCCAGCCGTTGTTCCGGAGTCGTGCTTTGACGCGTCTCATCGGCGAAAAGCGCGTCGGCGCGAGTAACCGCCGCAGCGAGCGCTGCCGCGTCGGGCTGCGGCGGCTTCTTCAATGGCTGGTCCCACGTCAACTCTGTTGCTGTTTCGATGTGCGTGCCCGCCGGTTTCATGTTGTCGGCCGGTGGTAGCGGTGATGTGGCCGCGACCACGGCATTAGCTGACTCATCCGGATTCCTTTGAAACAGGCATTCGCGTGGTATGACTTCCTCCGAAGTCGAGTTCGGCGGCAACCAGCGCAAACTGGCTACGGCGCTGGCATCGGCTTCGAAGTATTCGATTTTTAGCGGTACGGCGCGTGTCGAAAGTTGAACCTCGGCCTCGAGCCGCGTCGGATACTGCCCATGCCATTCGTCGATGACAAGCTTTTCATCGATCCACACGCGCACTCCGTCGTCGGCGATAAAGCCAATGCGGTACTTTCCCGGTTGAGGCGCCTTCAGCCAGCCCGTCCAGCGGACGGAAAAATAGTCGTTCAGTACCTCCGGTGTCGGCCCGTTCTGCCCCCATGTGAAGTTGATGTCAGGATCGATGCGCGAGAGCAACTTCTTTTCGAAGTTCATGCCATCGAAGATCTCCGCCGGCAAGCCATGCCCCGAAGCCGGGTCGAACTCCCCCAAGGCCGCCGGCGACGGGGCCTGCTCGGCGGATTGCCGATCGCGGAACAGGACCGCCGCCGGCACAGGTTCTTCGCGCGAACCACCAGGTGGTGTCCAACGTAAGCTGGCAAGCGACGACATGCCTTCGTCGTAATGTTCTACTTGCACGCGAATGGCCTCGCCGGTGAGGTCGATCGTCGCCTCTTTTTGTACTGCCAGATGACCGCCCCAGAGATCGATCAGCATCGTCCCGTTCAAAGAGAGCCGAATGCCGTCGTCACCGACGATCGCGAACTTGTATTCGCCCGGACGCGGCGGCTTCAGCCAGCCCGACCAGCGGACTGAAAAACCGTCGGCGGGCAACTCGTCGTCGGGCGCCGACCAGGCCCAAAGCCAGTCGATATTGGGATCGATACGCGTCTTTACAAGCTCCTTGAGCTCTCGGTCGCGGAACAGCTCCGTTTTCAATCCAGGGCCGGCCAGGGAGGCTTCCTCGACGCGGGACAGCTCAGGAGCTTTTTGCTCGGCGCTCGATTTCGTGGTTCCACGCGCGCCCCGTTCATGTTGAGTCGGTACCCGCTTGGCAAGCGCGCCCCGCGCTTGGCCGGTGGCGGAGCTACCGGCCACTTCGCTCTTTACGGGACGATTTTGCAACTCTGGGTCAACGGGCTTATTGACGACCAGATACCCTACGACGAGCATCGCCGGAACGGCAACGGCGGCAAGCGCAAGCCAGGCATAGGCTGCCTGACTACTGCGCCGCCCGCGCTTGTGCGCCGCGTGGGAAGCGGGTTTATCGCCCGCCACAATCAGCGCCGACGGATCAATGTCCACGGCGGCGCTCGGGTTGACCTGCGGCGTCACTAGCGGCTTGGCAATGGGAATCGCGGCCGGCTTGCGCAAGGTGCCTGCACGGCGACGCAATTCGTCGTCGTAGACCGCCTTCTTCTCCGTGTCGAGCAAACACAATTTAGCGGCGGACAACTCGTTCAGGAGCCGCTGCGAGTCGGGCGAGTGCGGCCCAGCCTGAAACGTCCGCACGTGCGCCATCTGGCGGTCGGCGGCGCCTTCAATCACGTCCGGGTCGCTCTCAAACCGCGTGATCGCCAACAGTCGATAATGATCGGCCGGTTGTTCCTCCGGCGGAATACCGAGCCATTTATGATACGCGTTGAACTCCATGAGCGTACTCCTTGGTTCTGGCCAAAGCGGTGCATTACTGCTCGTCGCGGCGGCAACGCTTCCAACTCCAACGTGCTCTCGGCGGTCCTAGTGCTGGGCCGGCCTGCCTTCATGCCGGTCGCGCAGGGCATCATAGCAGTCGCGCAGTGCATTTGCCACCATTTTGGGTGCAAGCTGCACCCAAACTCCTTTGGCGTAGTTAGGTGCAACTTGCAACTCTGAAAACCGGGCGCATCGGGTGCAACCTGCACTCAAAGTCTTGTTCGGATCGCGCATCGCTTCGCTGCCGGCGTCCGAATTGTCAGTCACGTGATGATCGGTGAGAAGCCGAAGAGATCAACCGCAATTGCTACAGCGCGCAGCACTACGTCATCAACGCCCGCTCGTTTCGAGGCGGCAAGCCCTTCTTGGCATTCCTTGAGCCGCGAGCTGGCATCGTCTGGTGATTCTCCGAGTTCACCGCACGCAGGTAATGTCTGCCAAACGTTAACCGGCCTGGGCTCAGCCTTTAAACCAACGAGCCTTTCGCGGACGCCGCGAGACTGATAGATTCGTCTATCAGCAAACATTTCACTCAAAGCCATCAGTTGCGGCCCAACGGGCAAATCGCCTTAACGCCGACTTGAAACGGGGGCGCGAAGATCATGCCGTTTGGCCCATTACGACTTAGGCCCGAAGCCAAAGAGCTAAACGGCATCGACGACACGGTTGAGTTGCCAAACGTCGATAAACCGAGCCGTTGGGAGTGGAACGTCGGTCGGTTCTTCGAGCTGACTTTTCCGACCGCAACGTTGCGGCAAAACATCCATAAAGTCGTCGGGCGGTTTACCGCGGAACACGATTGCCCTTTCGCTACGAGGCTCCGATCAATACGCGGTGATCCTGCATCGTCTGTTCGAGAACTACGAGCCCACGGCCGTTCCTCCCGACGTGCGTCGCAGCGGGCATCGTCTGAGCCGAATGTTCCGAGAGAATTTCATTTGGACGGCGTCGCCGCGGTTGGGACAGGTAAACCATCGCGAGTTCCCTGACTACTCCCGAAACCGATAATTTGCGCCTATTGCTCCGATGAGCCTGCAATCGAGCATTCAAATCCAACTCGACGAACCCTTCCCGCACTTGCCCAACGCGCCCATTGTGGAGGCCGTCATTCAATGGGTGGCGAGGGCCGGCAAGACCCTGGCGCCGGACGAGATTCGCCAGCAGCTCTCGGAGAGACTGCCCGATTACCCCGATTGTCAGCCGCAGCGAGCGTTGTTGTTGGAGGCGCAGTTCGACGTCGTTGGCTCGTCGCGGCATTCGCAGCAAGACACATGGCTAGGATTCCGCTGCACTTCTGGCGATAAGCTGCACATTTTCCAATTCAACCGCGACGGGGTGGTGTTTAGCCGCCTGAAACCCTATGAAACGTGGGAAGTGTTCTCGCGCGAGGCAATGCGCGTCTGGAGAATTTTTGCGGCCATCGCCCAGCCAACGGAAATCGAACGACTGGGGGTCCGTTTCATCAATCGGATTGCGCCAATCGCCGTCAGCGATCTGGCGACCTACCTCAAACGGCCGCCGAGAACGCTCAGCCGCCTGGGGTTGCCCATAAGCAGCTTTCTTTGGCAAAGCCGGCATGATGTGCCCGGTCACCCGTTTCAGGTAAATGTCATTCAGGCGATCCAGCCGCCGGCGGGGCTGCAATCGAACGAGCCGGGGCTTATACTGGATATTGACGTGTCTTGCACTCAGCCGCTCGCACCGACGGACGAATTGGTTGA
>DASSFG010000026.1:0-12561 GCA_035694685.1 Pirellulales bacterium | reverse complement strand
CCGCGGCCGGCACGACTCGCGAATGGGTGCTCGTCTGTTCCTTGCACCAGCATGATGCCCCCGTCGTTGACCAGGGCGCGCAGGCCCTGTTGGACGAAGTCGGCCTGCACGGGGAGCTCTACGACACGGCTTTTCATGCCGACTGCATTTCCCGTGTTTCAGACGCCTTGGCCAAAAGCCTGAAGTCGCCGAAACGCGTCACGCACGTAGGCGTCGGCCAGGCCAAGGTCGAGAAGGTGGCGTCGAGCCGGCGCGTCGTCTCGCCGGACGGTCGGGTGAGCTGGGACCGTTATAGCGCCTCGGCCCGCGACCCCAGGCTCAGCGAAGCGCCCGAGGGAGAGATTGACCCCTATTTGAAGACGATCAGCTTCTGGCAGGACGACAGGCCGCTGTTGGCATTGCACTCCTATGCCACGCACCCCATGAGCTACTATGGCCGCGGCGGCGTGAGCTCCGACTTCGTCGGCGTCGCCCGCCGACGCCGCGCTCAAGACGATGGCCGGGTAACGCAGATCTACGTCACCGGTTGCAGCGGCGACGTGACCGCCGGCAAATACAATGACGGCACGCCGCTCATGCGGCAGGCGCTCGCCGACCGCATCTATCGGGCGATGACGGCAGCCTGGGCCGCGACCGAGCGATTTCCGCTCGAACGACTGGCCTTCCGTTCGGCGCCGCTCGACCTGCCCTTTCACGAAGGCCCCGAATTCACCCGACAGGCCCTCGAGAAAACGTTGGCTGACCGCGACGTGAAAGTCACCGCTCGCATTCTGGCGGCGATGGGCCTCAGCAGTTTGGACCGGATTGCACGCGGAGAAAAAATCGACCTGCCCTGCATTGACCTGGGGCGGGCGAAAATCGTACTTTTCCCCGGCGAAGCGTTCGTGGGATATCAGTTGATGGCCCAGCGGCTGGCGCCCGACTCGTTCGTGCTCTCGATCGGTTACGGCGAATGTTGGCCGGGCTACGTTCCGACGCAAGCCGCGTTCGACGATCACTTCAACCACGACTGGCGTTGGGCGGGTCCAGGGAGTGAAGAGCGCATCCGCGCCGCCCTGCAAAAAGTGCTGCCCTGACGACCGCTTTCAACGGCCGAAAAAGTCTGCCTATCTTACTTGCCGGTGGCCTTCAGCACGGCGGCCTGACCTCGGTAGCGTTCGGCCCGCAAGAAATAGGATTTCCGCCGGGGCTTGCTGCCGGTTTGCTTGGCCAGGCTCTCATACTTGGCCGCCAGCGCCAATTTCACATCGACGAGTGTTCTCTTCGCAGTTGACATCTTGCTTTCCTCCTGACGCGGGCACTGGTTTTCCGGGAGCTCAAAAGAAAATGGACAGGGCCGGGATCGAACCGGCGACACACGGATTTTCAGTCCGTTGCTCTACCAACTGAGCTACCTGTCCAAAGGCATTTTTATAGCTTCGCGTTGTTGACTCCAGCGAATAACTAGGTGTTACGGGATGACACCTAGCGCCTGATCAAGGCGGTCAACATGGCCAAAGTAACACACAAAAAGTCCGCCAGCAAGACGCGCATAAAAACGCCCCTGGTGCCCGAAGGCAACCAGGGGCGTCGTTTCACTCACGCTACAGCAGGTTCACAATCCGCTCGGCCAATCCCTTCTCGCCGAGCACAACGTTCAGCTTGCTGCTGGCGGCGACCTTTTCGAGGATCTCCAGCTCACGCAGCCGCATGAGCGTCGGGTTGTCCTCCAGCAGCTTGGCCGTGTTCGCCTGGCTGCGCATGGCCGCCGTCTCCTCACGCCGCACAATCAGGTTGGCCTCTGCCGCCTTCTTGGCCTCGGTCACCCGATTGAGCAGCGTCTTCATTTCGCCCGGCAGGATCACGTCGCGGATGCCCACGGCGATCAGCTCGAAGCCGAGCGCCGTCGCCCGCGGACGCAGAAGCTCCTCCAGCTCCTTGGCCACGCCGTCCTTGGCGGTCAAGAAGCTGTCGAGTTCCCGCGCGCCGACCACTGCCCGCAAGCTCAACTGCGCCTCGCGGTAGAGGGCCTGACGAGCGTCGTCGGTGATGCTGACCACCTTCAAAGCGTCAGTCACCCGGTAGGTCACCACGGCGTTGAGGCGCAGCGTCACCTTATCGGCCGTCATGATCTCCTGGCCGGCGACGTCGTACATCGCCTCGCGCAGGTCTACCGGTACGAGCGTGATCTTGGCCACGTTCTTCCAGCAGGCATGGCGGCCCGGCGGCAGCGTCTCGGTGTAGGCACCGTCCACATAGAGCACACCCACGTGGCCCTGCTCTACGGTCAGCACTTCCAGCACGCGGTCAGCCAGAGGCGAACGAGTGATGACGTGCAGATCCTTGTGCGTGAACCGTACGCTCCGCGCATCGACGATCTCCACCGTCACGTCGCGGAAGCCGGTCCAGTAGGCATATAGGCCGGGCGGCAGCACATGGCTGAAGCGGCCGTCGATCCAGACGAGTGCCCGCTGGTGGTCCTTAAGGTCGATCACCACGGCGCGGTCCTTGAGCGCACCCGACTTAACGATGACGTCGAGCTTGTCGTGAACGAGCCACGGGTCGCGTTGCGAGACCACGCTTACGCGCGTCTTGAGCAGCGGGTCGAAGAACCAGTGGCGGCCGGCGCCGAGCAGGCCCTTGAATTCGCCGTTGCGAAAGTAGACACCCATCTCGTAGCTGGCGATCTTCACCGTCTTCAACATTCTGCACCTTCCTTCCGTAGGTCAGGCTTTCCAGCCTGACTTTTGCCTTGGTTATATGCTCGCTCTTGGAGTCGTCAGGCTGGAAAGCCTGACCTACAAAAACGCCGTTGGGCGGCGGATCGTTACGCCGGTCACACGACCGCCTGCGGAGTGCCGTTTAAGCAGCCGCCGGCTGCTGACGTTGGCGGGCATCGGTTGGCTGGTCATGTCGGGCGACGCCCTTCACAACTCGCCTTCATTCGCCGCCGCCGCTAGCAACCGACGAGAAGCGGCATCCACGCACTACATGGCAGTTGGTGGTGTTGCCGAAAGCCGGCAATGCTGCTCTTGGCGATTTGTTCCGACTGCCGGCCCGTAGGCACGACGCCGAACTCCTCACCTCAAACTGTCATCGAACGGTTTGCGGCCGACCAAACGAAACGTCCGCCTCCCTCGGGCTACAGCGAGGGTGCTTTCGCACCCGGTCGGTTTGCAGCCGACTGTCGCATGGACGGGAGTCGAACCCGTAACCGTCAGGTCCCTAGCCTGATGCTCTAACCGTTGAGCTACCACAACCGATGCCGTCCGTCGTCAGAACCCATACACGGAACACGCCGGGCCAACCGTAATTACACGGGGCCGGTGCGCCGCTGGCCAGAACGGCACCGTTGCGCTGCTTGTAAATCGTTGACCGCGTTCGAGCGGCCGAAAGACGCCGGTGGGAGTCGAACCCACTTGAAACCGCTTTGCAGGAAGTTGCCGTGCCGTCTGGCTCCAGCGTCGTGACCGTCTAATGTTGACGGCCCATGCGGCTAAAAGGTTCGGCCAGGTGCACGATCACCCAGCCGAGAAGCCAGGAGGCGCTTTCGACGTCACACGGTCGCCGGATCGACCACAACGACACCCGGTCCGAACGCCGACATTCGAGTGAAGTGGGCGACGTTAAATGTCAGCAGGTGCGTCACGCCGTGAACGTGGCAAACCGCCGCTAGGCGAGCGTCATGAACCTGCTTGCCGATCACCCCCAAAGCACCCACGAGAGCCTTCCATGTCGGGTAGATGTCCTTTGTGTCCGGCAGCAGCGGAAACCTGGCCTCGAACGTTGACGCCTGTGTGTCAGCGTCGGCGGTCGAAAGACCGAGGCCATTTGCCATCACCGGACGGGTGGCGACGTTGCGGAACTCGATCAGAACCTGCGGTGTGAGGTGCAGCACCTCACCGCTGCGGTGCAATTCAAACACAGCCCTCGCCGCCACGACATGTTGCGGGTCGGTTGCATTCGCCAAGCGACCTAGGATGGTGGTGTCGATCAGGTAGGCCACTAATCGTACAGCCCCTCACTACTTAGGGCCGCATTGGAAAGGGACACCCCGCATTCGCGTGCCGCTGCGAGCAGGCCGCGCTCCCATTCATCCCGCGGCCGAAGTGAGGTGGCAGCCAGAAATCGCTCGCGCAGCGCGTTGACGGCGAGAACTTCCGCGGCAACTCCCTGCCGGTAAGCCAATTGGCATAATGCAGCCTCAAGTTCGGGATCGAGAGTAATCACCATTTCCGCGGCTCCTGTACGCCCTCCAACCTGAAATGATAACCGAATCGTTTTGCCTGGCCAACCCGCCTGCGTGCTCAGACACGCCGGTGGTAGTCGAACCCACTAAAGACCGCTTTGCAGGCGGTAGCCCTGCCGTCTGGCTCCGGCGTCATTGCGCGGTGAATGACGACGCACCGCAAAGTTCTGCACACGATCCGGCAGGGCAGGTTCGGTCACTGAATTCCGGACGACCCATACCGCCTCACTGGAAAGCCGATGTGAGGCCGGAGAGGTTAGGTGCAGATCATATTGAAAGGGAGCTTCTTTTATGAAAATCAAGGCTGTCGTTCACCCGGACGAAGAAGGAGGGTTTGGGGCCGAAGTTCCCGCGCTGAAAGGCTGTTATTCGGAAGGCGACACCTACGAAGAAACGTTGGTGAACTGAGGTGAAGCTGCCGAGGGTTGGCTGCAAGTCGCCGCCGCGCAAACGGCGGCCAATGCCTCAATCTGCTCGATGTAATCAGCTGGCAATAAGTGATGCCGTGCCCCAGAAATGATCTTATGAAGGTAGATAGCGGCCGGCCTTCCTGGCGTACACACGAAGTCTTCGCCTGCCACATAGGTGATTGCCGAGACTCTCGCACTCGATCGACTTTCAACCGTCACGCGCGTCTGTTTGTAATGTCCCGCGGTGACACCCTCGTAGCGATCCATCGTTTCGATCGCTTTTCGATTGCAGAGGTAGGCCACACCCCACACCTCCGCAATCGAATCTGGAACGATGTTCGCGTAAATCTGCCCCTCGTCGCCACGCTTGTTGGAAGACCAAACGATATGCCGGCAAGCGACAGACGAGCGCCTCCCGGATGCGGCCTGTACGTCGCTCTTTTTGGTCCACCAAGAGGTTGCTGCCGTAAGCGAAATACCACTGATCTCCTGTCATAATCGTTTCACTCCGCGACTTTTGACTGTCCCGTTTGCTTCGGTAACCACACACGTTGAATTGTTTTGGGCCTTTCTGGAACTGCCATCGTCGCCCCGCTATTTAGCCGGGGCCATCCGTCCTTCCTTACTCCAGGCGTCCCTTTTCCTCCCACGATTTCATCATCGCCGAGAGGGCATTGTCACTATCTCCAACTGAAAAGCTTGAGACATATGCCTGCCTCCAGAGCCCGGTGTCAGCGTCCTTAGTGAACGATTCCATTGAGTATTTTTTCATGCCGTCTGACTCGTAGCTGACGAAAAGGATCTTGTTGCCCCTCCACTCGGCCTCTTTGAACACTGAGATGGTGCGCAGCTTTTCTTGAATCGCGCGTTGACCATACAGCCGCTCAAGAGCAATGCTACTGCCGATGTCGTTGTCCGCTTGGAGCTGAAGCAAGGAAATGAGCGAACTCTTCGGAGTTGAGAAATCATATCTGCCCAAGTGTGCTCGAAGGGGATCGTGGTAGATTGACCAGGCAAGTGCAGCCAAGGAAACTAGCACCGCAAACACAGACAACACTGTTGGAAGGGGAATCACTCGTTCCGCGAACGAAGCCTTATCTAATCCTTGATCGGCATGCTCTAAGTCAATCGTTGCGTGCATCACGTTGCCCTCTTTGTGAGTTGGTGGCTCGATGTGAAAACTCCCGCTAATCACGGGTCGTGGAAACCCTACGTCGCACGCGACGTCTTCTTCGATGCTCAATGGGCGTTTTTTCCGTTCCGTTTGATACAATCGAAATAGAACGCCTGGGTTTGCGACTGCGCTGGCAACTGGCTCCAACGTCAGTTTGTTTTCAAGCGTCCTCGCCAGGAATCGGACCTGGTCTTCGAGCTTCGCGGGCTCGCATGCGAATCCGCTACACTCCGAGGACAAGTTGTTTCGTGCAGCACTCCGCTGAAGAGTCGAAGCTCGTCTTGCAGATTCGTAGTCTGCCGTGCCCCAATCACGCTCGCATGGCAACTTCAAAAAATGTCCCGACCTGGACTCGAACCGGCCACCGACGCGCAGTGTTGGCCCCCCGAGCTTCGGACACTCGGATGCGACCCGTTACACCAGCGGGACAAACAAAGTAGCAGGCACGCTCCGCCGTGCCGTTGCCGCGAACCGCTGGATCTTGATCTTCTCAAGCGGCTCAACCTCAAACGGCCCAAGGCTACGGCACGGCGGAGCGTGCCTGCTACTATGCCGATCCAAGCTGCCCTGGCTTGGATCGGCACCCCAGCACGCAGTTGTCCCAGGTCGAAGTGCCGCCTTGCGACCGCGGGATCACGTGGTCGATCGACAATACCTTCATAGACGCGGTAGGTTTCATTTGGTTCGCAAGATTTCATGCTTGCCGGCAGGTGACGCAGTACATGCCCCAAATGGCCGGCAGATCGTCGGTCGGTAACGCAGCAAGGAGCTGCTTGTCGCGATCGATCTGGGCGGCGGACATGACGCCCGAAGCCTCGTAGCGATCGCGGATTTCGTCGTAATAGAGCAGGATGTTCTCGATGCCATTGGCGTCCATCGGGCATTCGAACCATTCCGTTTCGACCTGCTCGTAGCCAGCGGCGGCCAGCGTGCGCGCCAGGGTCGCCCCGATCGTGGGCGACAAGCCGCAGATCTGATAATAGCGGCTGATGCCTTCGGCCCAACGCCGCAAGGGGGCCAATTCGCCGCGGCTCTGCTGCTCCAACGCCGCCAGGCGGCCGATCAAAACGCGAAACTCCGGTTCAATGAAGCCCAGCCGCGTGCCCGGCCGCAAGACGTGCCGCCAGCGGCCCAACAAAACTTCGGGCATTTCCAAGTGGTGTAGCACCGTGCGGCCGACCACGACGTCGGCATCGGACAACCAGCTTTCGGCCTCACTGATGTCCGCAAGCTTCAACTCCAGGTGTGGTCCAGAGAGCGGTGCGAGCGATCGTGCGGCCTGGTCGAGCAGCCCTTGCGTCTTGTCGATGCCGACGAGCACGCCGGCCTTCCCCAGCCGATTCAAAATGCGGCGCGAAAAGCTGCCCGCCCCCATACCCAACTCCACCACCCGATCGTTCGGACGCAAACTCAAGCCGTCCAGCAGCCGCTCGGAAATTGCGGCGAACTGTGCGTCTTGAATCTCCAGCCTGCGCGCGGCCGCGTCATTGGCGCCCAGCGCGTAGGTGAGCGCTTGCTTAGTCTGCGAATCATCGTTCATCTGTTCTCGCCCTCCGTTCCGCCCAAGACCTCACGCTGAAAGACGGTGGGATTTCCGTCGGTCGCTGCGCCATGACTGACGACGGCTAGGTGAAAACCGATCGCAACAACTCGCGAATTTCATCGAGCGGTTTGCCCGAAAGGTGGCCGAGTCGCCGCTGAAAAATCCTGCCGGCCAACGTCACGGGCTTCGTCCATTTGACGCTGGACGGGGCCTTTAAACCGGTCAACCGGAAGGCGGGAAGGGCTTGGTCCAACACGTAGGAAAACGGATCACCAGCGAAGACCTGCGAACTTATCGGCAGTACGACGATGTCGCCATCCACGTTGAACTTATCGGCGGAGACCAGAAGCACGGGCCTTAGCTTGGTGCTGCTACGGTCGGTGAAAGGGAAATTGACGAGCCAGATTTCGGCGAGCGTCATCGTGGCTCGCCGTCGTTAGGACCGTAGATGTCTTCTGCCGGGGCGTTCCAGAAGTCGAGCGCTCCCGACGTTTCCGTAAGCCGCATCAATTCCTCAGAACTAAGAGCGCCCTTCGCGACCTCACCGACTTTGCGAATTCGCACCTCCGAGGGGCTGACGATTTCGACAATCACCGTAGTCTCAGCGAAGGCCACCGGCAGCGTGACTCGCGCCTGGGCATCAGCGGTCTGCAGTTCTTGAGTAGCCATGGCACATTCCCAAAGAACGCTGGGTTAAACGATAACCGATTCTACGAACCGAAGTGCCAAAATGCAAAAGTCAATTCCGTCGCTAATCATGTGGAACTGCCGGGATTAGTGTATATCAGTGTCCATTAGCGTCCCATCCCGCCATCAAAACTCACCGCCAGTAGCGGCATCTGAATTGCAACCTTGGCGAGAAAAGCTTGACGGCGTTCAATTGAACGCTATAATACGTTCAATTGAACGTATTCGTAGGTGAGTGCATGCCAAAACGTCCGCCATTGGCGAAATCGGAGTTGGAACTGGCACGGATCGTGTGGCGGTTGGGCGAGGCGACCGTGCGGCAAGTGCTCGACGAGTTGCCTCGCCAGCGCGGGCTCGACTTCGCCACCGTGCAAACGTATTTGCGGCGATTGACGTCCAAGGGTTATCTGAGCGTCGAGCAGCGCGGCCGGACCAACGTTTACAGTTCGCGTCTCGAGCCGCGGCGGGTGATGGGCGAGGTCGTGCGGGATTTTCTGGACCGTGTTTTCGATGGCCAGGCGTTGCCGCTGGTCGAACAGTTGATCAACGATCGCGGCCTTTCTGACGAAGAGATCGAGCAATTGCAGCGCACGCTCGACGAGCTTAAGGAGCGCAAACGATGAATCTCGACCCGGATCAGATCGTCGAGTTGGCCTGGCGGCAGTTGTGGCAGGTGACCGCGATCGCGTTTGTGGCTGCCGTCGCCATGCGCTGGACCTGTCGTCGCCGGCCCCATTTGGCTTATCTGCTCGGCCTGGTGGTGCTCGTCAAATGCTGGACGCCGCCGATTTGGAGCAGCCGGGCCGGAGTTTTTTGTCGGCCGGAACGGAGCGCTTCGATGGCCTCCGGCATTGGCGTGCAAAGGCTGCCTCCGACCGGCGTCGTGCGCGAAGATAGGTCGGCGTTGCCGATCGAGCAAGGACCGCATCGCGACGTTGCTTACGAACCGCCTGTCTTCGCTGCGGCGCCTCAAGCAAAGCCGTCTTCCAGCTTGGCGCCCGCCGTGGCGCTATTCAGCGCGTGGCTGCTGGTCGCGATGGGCTACCTGGCGGTGGCCGGCGTTCAATGGTCAAGGTGGCGGCATGAGCTTCGTCCATTCGTTGTCGCGCCTCCGGGGCGACTGTCTGCCGTGGCTCACGAGTTAGCCGAAAAATTCGCGCTGCGATACATACCGCGGGTATGGGTCACCGGCTCGTCAACCGGACCTGCCGTGTTTGGTTTGTGGTGGCCAACCATCGTCATTCCGCAGCGCTTGCTTGCCGATGATGCCGCGGAGAGTTTGGAAATGGCGCTGGCCCACGAGATGGCGCACATTCGCCGCGGCGACCTCTGGGTAGGAATGTTTCAGTTTGCCACGCAAGCGGTTTGGTGGTTTCATCCGCTGATCTGGTGGACCTGCCGGCAGATGACCCACGAGCGGGAACGCGCCTGCGACGAAGCGGTGCTGGCCGCTTTGCGTTGTCCACCTCGACGATATGCACAGTGTCTGCTGGACGTGCTCCGCTTGAAGCGTCAGCCCGCGTTGTTGGCTTTTCCAGGGATGCGGGCGGCCGGCGTCACGCAACAAAGATTGGAACACATCATGCGATCGAACGATTTTGCCCGTAGCCGCACACCGTTCAGATACTGGTTGCTCGCCGCGCTGGCCGGGTGCGCGGTTTTGCCCGGCGCGCCGCTGACGGTCGCGGTGTCCGCAGATGAGAAGTCCGCGCAGGCACGTAAAACGGACGAAGCGCCGGCGGCGGAAGGTTCGGATCGCGCATCGCCGCGAAACGAGGTGGCTGGAGCAGAGACGAAAGCGGAATCCGGCAGCCAAAAAACAGACCGCATTGATAGTGACGTTGACGACGCCATCGAGCGGGGCATTCGGTTCCTGAAGGTCGAACAGCGGGACGATGGTAGTTGGGAAGATCCGGTGGGATATCCGGGCGGAATTACGGGCCTCTGTACTCTGACGCTGCTCAAATGGGGAGTGAAGGCGGACGAGCGTCCCGCAAAAACAGCGCTGACGTTTCTGCGGAAGTTTAGGCCAAGCATGACGTACAGCACGGCATTGCAAACGCTCGTGTTCTGCGCCGCCGATGCAAATGACGATCGGAAACTGATCCAGCGCAACGTCGAATGGCTAGCGGCGCAGCAGAAGCTGAATGTGCCGATGGCGGGCGCCTGGGGCTATCCGCAAGCCGAAGGCGACAATTCCAATACCGCCTTCGCCATATGGGCACTCTATGAAGCCGATCAGAAAGGCGTGAAGGTCGGCAATGCCGTCTGGCGGCGGACGCTCGATTATTGGCTCGCCGCGCAGAACACCAACGGCTCCTGGGGATATAAACCCGGGCTAGGCGGCACCGGCAGTATGACGAGCCAAGGATTGTTTTGCGTCGCGGCGGCAGCCAAGGTGCTGGGCGAAGACAAGCCGGATCAACCGGCCGCCGGGTCGATCGAGAAGGCCAAGGCGTGGTTGGGCAGGAACTTCAGTGCGCACGTCAACCCCGGATCACATGGTCAGCAGGGCTGGCTGTTGTACTACTTGCTGGCGTGCAGCAAAGCGGGGCACATCTCGGACAACCAAAATTTTGGCAAACACGATTGGTTTGCCGAAGGTGCCGAAAAACTGCTCGATGATCAACGCGAGGACGGTTCTTGGAAAGGCACCGGCCACGCGGAAGACGACCCGCATCTCGCGACAAGCCTGGCGTTGTTGTTCTTGCTGCAAGGGCGAGTGGATAAATAGTCTCTGTCGTTCATGGTAGGGTGGGACGAGCGAAGCGAGTCCCACCATGACACAAGCGGTGGGACTCGCTTCGCTCGTCCCACTCTACGGGCTGCGGGAGCATCGTTTAACCGCAGGGCCAGCGGCCCGCGAGAAGGTTGCGCTCGCGCGGGCCGCTGGCCCTGCGGTTAAACGATCCTATCGTTGAAACTCAGCGGCGATGCGGGAGGAAACGCGGCCACCGGGGCAATCGCTGGCCGGCACGGCGTATGACCAATGTTGGGTCGAACGCGGCCAGCTTTGCCCCAGCCACCGATGCCGTTGCGCCCGGTAATCGTGCCCGGGCTGTTTAGATGTCGCTCAGACGCCCGGTGGAGTCGCCAAAGTGGTCGAGGGACGTGACTCCGCAACGGTCGGCCAGGCTGAGGAACATATTGGTGACGGGCTTCGAGCCGTGCTTGACGTAGCGGCCCGGCTGCAACGAGCCGCCGCCGGCGCCGGCGACGACGATGGGCAGGTTGCTGTGCGTATGCCGGTTGGCGTCGGCGTTGCCGCCGCCATAGACGATCATCGAGTTAACGAGCAGCGGCTTGCCGTCGACGTCGGTCGTCTCGCGCAGCCGCGTGAGGAACCGGGCAAACTGCCGCGTATACCAAAGGTCGATTTCGGCCACTTTCTCAATCCAGTCGGCGCGGTTCTGGTGGTGCGTCAGGTCGTGGTGGCCTTGCGAAATGCCGATGTCTTCGAACGAACGGTTGCTGCCGTCGTGCGCCAGCAAGAGCGTGCCGACGCGCGTCGAATCGCTCTGAAAAGCCAACAACAGGAGGTCGTACATGAGCTGCACGTATTCGGCGTAATCTTTGGGTATGCCTGGCGGGGCTTCGATGCCCGGGTCAGGGCCAACACCGAACGTCTCGGCCTTGGCGATGCGTGCTTCCAATTCGCGCAGGCCCGTCAGGTACTGATCGAGCTTGTCGTTGTCTCGGGCGTTCAGCCGCCGCTGCATGGCGCGGGCGTCTTCACGCACGAAATCGAGAATCGACCGCTGCTCGCGGCGCCGCCGCTCGGCGTTGGCCTGACGCTCACCCGGCGGCCCTTCGCCGAACAACCGCTCAAACGCCAGCCGCGGATTGGCCTCGGGCGTCATGGGTGTCGAGGGCGAGCTCCACGACAAATTGAATTGGTAGGCGCAGGAATAGCCTGAATCGCAAGCGCCTGACTTCCGCACGGCATCGCAAGTGAGCTCCAGCGAGGGGAGCCGGGTGAGATGGCCGACTTCGCGGGCCAAGACCTGGTCGATGGAAACGCCTGCCCGGACTTCGCTGGCACTCTTCTTCAGTCGCACTCCGGTCAAAAAAGTGCCGCCGCCGCGGGCATGGTCGCCGGCGCCGTCCGGCCCCGGCTCGGCATGACGATGGTCGAGCCCGCCCATGACTTGCACCATGTCTTTGAGCGGCTCCAGCGGCTTCAGTGTGCGGCTAAGCTCGAAATCCGGTCCTTCGCTCTGCGGCCACCAGGCATCGGGGATGGCGCCGTTGGGAAAGAACACAAAAGCGGTGCGCAACGGCGCGCCTGCGGCCGTGGTCGCCAGCGCCGGAGTTGCTTCGGCGCAGATGGCTTTGGCAGCTAGCGATTCAAAAGCCGGTAAGGCGATGGCAGTGCCGATGCCCCGCAAGAAATTCCGGCGGCTCAAGAAACGGTCGTTCATTGTTTGCTCACCCTACGAATTTGACTTTCAACCGGGCCAATGCCTTGTCCACGCTTAAACCGCGGGTTGGGAACTCTCTCTCGGTCTCTGTAGGGAAC
>DASSFG010000025.1:0-13058 GCA_035694685.1 Pirellulales bacterium | reverse complement strand
TCGTGCGTGGCGAACACGCGAACGTGGTCGGGATAGCGGGCGACTAACTCGTCGACGCGCGAGTAATATTCGTCCCAATAACGGCGGATGCCTTGCTCGCGGTCTTCGACGTCGTATTGCGGGAAGATACGCGTCCAGACGGGGTCGTGGTGCCAGCCCGGCGGCGGCCGATCGACCCAATGGTTGATCTTGAGCGGATTGATCCGCTCCAGCCACTTGCAAAAGCTTTCGACCACTTCCTCGCGCGGTCGCTTGAGGCAAATCACGCGGAGATCGGGTTCGTGGGCGATCGCCTGTTCGACGTAGGGAAGATAGAACGAGGCGGCATCGGCGACGACGGCGGCGTCTTTGCACTTGCGTCGCCAGCGGACAAAGCGTTGCTCCATGACCGAGCGGCCCGGCTTGGGCTTCCAGGGCAACAGCGGTGGGTCTTCGTGCGAAGCGTGCGTCTCCGGCTGCGCCGCCAAAACGTGCGCCAGCGACAGCGTGCCGCACCGCCCGCTGCCGATGCCTAAGATAAATCGTTGCGCCATGGTTTTGTCTCCGTTGCTTTAGGTGAAATTCAATCGCGGCAGTTAACGAGAAATGGCAGGCACATCGAACGTCAGCGCGCCGTCGCCGTTGAGGTGGAAGACGACGAGTGAATGGTCGAGGCCTTCGTTGAGATCGGACACGATTTCCCTCAGTCGCCGGCCGGCCCTCTTGCCATTCCGCGCCGCCGCGTAGATAATAATGGGCGGTCGCCAGCGCGCCTTCTCGCATAACTCGAGCACGCGCCATTGCACGGGCGCTCGGCGCTTGTAACGTCTTGCCACCCTGCCGTCGACGCGCAACTCACGCGCCCCTGGGTTCCACTGCAGCCGCCGCTGAAGCGCGCCGTTTTTAGCCGCTCGCGCGCCGTTCAAACCATCGCGCCTTGCCGACTCGAGAAACAGCCGGCCACCATAGGTTATCACGAAGCAAGTGGCGGCGGACAACGGTGTACCATCGGCTGCGCGAAAGCGCCGCTCGCGGGCGCCGCGAGGAGTGTCCTCTTCCAAGGCCCGCGCGTAATGGCGGTCGATCAGCCAGCGCAAATCGAGTTCGCCGGCGCCTGCGTCTTTCAATTGCTTGATGTTGACGGCGAGTTGCACGGCTTCTTGCTCCGCGCGTCCGGCGTCGGCATCTGCTTCGGCCAGACGCCTCAAGGCCGCCAGTTGGCCACCGCTCATTCGCCTCGGCTTCTTCGGCATCACGTCCCCCCTTTCCATTCGGATAATCAAGGTGTCGGCGATCGAGGATGACAAAAACGGTTTCCACGCAACGGCGAATTCCGCCTAATAGTTTCTTTGGCTTTCTGGCTGGGTCGCTCGGGCACTGCCGCTAGCGGCAAACCCGCGAAAAGCGCTGATCGCGCGACGCGGCTTCCGCGCGCTGCGTACCATTGCCACCAAGCGATGCCGTGTGCCGAGGCTCGGTGCCCTCGCATCGTCAAGCTGCATGTGAGCGAGGTTGTGGCGATCGCTAACCAGTTCGCACATTCCGGCTTTCATGATCGCTTTAGCTTTAGCTTACTTTCCTTCAAGGGTTGCCACGTTGTTTACTCTGGTTGGCGCGTCCGTCCGATACCGGTCACATGATGTCGATGTCGGGTCTCAACTCCTTGAGCCGCGCGATTCCGGCCGGCGTGACCGACCCCGAATGGCCCAGCGACATGAATTTGAGCGACTTCATTGCGCCCAAATGCGCCAGCCCGGCGTCGGAGATGCCGCATCCTTCGAGCACGATACGCTCGAGCGACTGCGATTTCGCGAGAGCTTTAAGCCCCTTATCCGTTACGCGCGTCGCCGATAGCTCCAGGAACCACAGCTTCGGAAGGCGCGCCAGATGCCGCAACGCTTCGTCGCCGATATCGTTGTTGTCCAAGAAAAGTTCGCGCAGCCGCGGAAGGTCCGAGAGGTGCGCGTGCGAGGCGTCGGAGATTTTCGTTTCGCTCAAACCCAACCAGCGGAGCGAGTGGAGGGCGGCTAGATGACGAACGCCCCTCCCCGTGACGTTCGTCCCACTAAGGTCAAGAACCTCCAATTCTCGCAACGGTGCCAGAAATTCCAGCGCGGCGTCAGTGATTCTTGTCTTCCGCAGCTCCAAAACGCGCAGCGAGCGCATGCCGCGGAGATGACGAACGCCTTCGTCGCTGATCGTGGAACCGTCGAGGTTGAGGATCTCAAGCGAGGGCAGCGTCGCGATCTGCGCGAATTGCGCATCGGAGATTTCAGCCTTGGAAAGATAGAGACAGCGCACCGTTGGGAAGCAAAGAATCGCGGACAACTGTTCGCTGGAAAGGGCAATGCGGTCGTAGCCGGTAGGGTTGATGGACGTCACCACGTCGTCCCGCTCGAGAACGTCCTTGTCGTATCCAAGCGTCGCGGCGCCGCTGCAAGGATCGTGCTCGTCCGTGCCCACACTGACTTCACAGAGGGGACCGCCGGCGCGTATTACATCTACCGCGGCGAGGCGCACGCGATAAGCGTGTTCGCGGTTGGCGACGATGGCCATGGGTATGGAGGCCATCGCGACAAGCGCAAAGAGCACGCGCAGCCGGTATTGGGGTCGGCCCAGCTTTCCACCGATAAATCGCACGACCTTCATCTTCCAACGTTCTTTCGAGCTACAGCACCGGTGCGACGCGTTACCGCCTGCGATTGCCGAAAGGTTCGCCGATTCCACATGCTACTTCTCCGGCGGCCTCAAAAACCCTAGTATCCTACCGATCACGTCCTTTTGTCCCGGCATTAACGCGTGGCGCCCGTTTTTATCGCCCTGAGCGTCGCCCTTTAGCGCAGCAAGCAAACCGTCGACTCTCTCGGTGTGATCGTCGTCGAACCCTGGAAAGCTGCCGCCGTTAAGTGGGATCAGTATCCCGAACCCAGTGTCCGTGGTTTGCCGCAGGTTCAGCCAACTTGCGACGTGCACGCCGTTCCCCTTGTCGATTTTCCGCGAGCTGGGTTTGGCCGTTCCCTGCTCGATGGCATCGAGTGTTATAAGATGTATCTGAATCTTATCCTCGCCCTTCTCGTACAACGGCCCAAGGTCGGGGTCGCAGGCGAGCATCGTGCCGAGTATATTCGCAACCTCGATCGCCTTGTCGCCGCCCCAACTGTGGCCAACCAAGAGCACGCGGTACACCTGGCCGTCCTTCAGTTTCTTTCCGTCGGCGCCGATCGTTTTTTGAATCAGCGCGAATTGCTCTTCCGCAATCTCGTAGGCGGACTTGCTCGGCAGCGTCTCATGGACGCTCCCGTCACTGCCGACGATGGGATTCTCGTCGGAGGAGCCATATATCTGGCGGTTTACCTGCCCCGGACCCCTTCCCCCTCCCGGCGCGCGCACTAAATCGGTGCCTTGGGCCCTGTTGACCATTTTGCCTATATCGGAAATCAGCTTTTCAAATCCCGATTTCAACTTTGCAGCCGCTTGGATGTCGCGCTTGTCCTTGTAGCCTCCATTCTCCGGCGCCAGCGACAGCGTGCCGCACCGCCCGCTGCCGATGCCAAGGATGAATCGTTGCGACATGATCGTCTCCTTTCGTCAGTTGTCAGTTGTCCGCGCCGAGTTGCCAGCGGTCCGTTTTTTCGTTCCAGCAGATGGTGAGCTCGGGGCGGAGCTCCTCGAGCCGAGCGATACCCGCCGCGGTGACGCCTTTGGCGCCATACAAATCGACGAGCTCTAGCGATTTGATGCCGGCCAGGCGCGGAATGCCCGCGTCGGAAATGGCGCAGTTGTCAAGTCGGACGATCTCCAGGGCCGGGAACTGGCACAATGCCTTCAGGCCTTCGTCGGTCACGCGCGTCGAGCGAAGGTCGAGGTATTCAAGCTTTGGCAGGCGCGCGAGATGGTGCAACCCGTTATCACCGACACGGTCGTTTTTCAGATAGAGGTCTTCAAGCGCGGCGAGCTTGGAAATGTGGACGAGGGCCTCGTCGGAGATTTTTGTGTTGCCGAGCTGAAGCACGCGCAGCGCGCCGAGCGTCGTGAGGTGCGATACTCCCTCATCGGTGACGCGCGTATGGTCAAGGTCCAGCATCTCCAGTTTCGCCAACGATGCGAGATACGCCAGGGCGCGGTCGGATACCGCCGTGCGCGAGAGCCTCAAGACTCGTAGCGAGCGTAGCGCCGTCAGGTCGCGAATGCCGTCGTCCGTGACGCAGGTCTCGGCGAGGCGCAGTTCCTCTAGCCACGGCGCCTTTGCAACCGCGGCCAGATGGACGTCGCTAACCTTGCCGCTCGGATACGAGTCCGCGTGAAACGGTTGCAGGTCCAAGAACCTCGACTCGCGGGGAATTCCCGAGATCTGTTTGAGCGGAAGCGGATTTGAGATCGTTTCTTGCCAGTATTCAAGGTCGTGTGCGTCGGCATCCTGGAAAAAACGGACGTGCGGAAGGCCCCCGCCCACACATTCGTCGACGCCGCCGCGCCGCCGAGACGCCAAAATCGCCAAAAGGACCGAGCCTCCGACGGTCGTGGTGAGAAGCGCACGCAGCCAGAATTCGCGAACCGAGAATTTGCGGTGAGTTGCGGGCGTCATTTGTGCCGCCTCCAGTACGCCCTTAGTCCGGGCCGAGTCGCTCTCAGCCGCTCAACGCCCTCCGCGCTAACCGATCCCGCGTCCTCGATGTATGTTTCGCACAAGGTGCCCACCTTGCCCAAGGACGGAAGTCCCGCATCGGAAATCGGACATCGGCGCAGAGTAACGTCTTCCAGTGAATCGAACCGGCGCAGCATCCTGAGGCCTTTGTCGGTAACGTGCGTCTTGGAGAGAGTCAAGCAGTACAGATGGTTCATGTGCGCTAAATGCGCTAGGCCATTGTCGCCAATGTGGTTGCCATCGAGGTAACAAGACTCGAGGCGCGGCAAGTAGAGCGAGGCAAGGCCGGCGTCGGAGATTTTCGTTTCGCAGAGATCCAGCCGGCGGAGAGACGCGAGAGCGTTCAGATGACGCACTCCGTCGTCGCTGATGTTGGTGCCCGCCAGACCAAGGCCCTGAAGCGAGCGTATCGCGGTGAGGTGGCGAAGCCCCGCATCCGTGATCTCCGTACTGCTCAGGTCGATGGTCTTCAGCTTGCTCAGCGGCGCCAGGCCCGCCAGGCCGGCGTCAGTGACCTTTGTCTCTCGGAGCCTGAGCGAGCGAAGCGATCGCAATCCGCCCAGCTGGCGAACGCCTTCGTCACCCACATCCGACCACGTTAGATCGAGAGACTCAAGTGAGTGGAGCTTGCCAATCTCACCGAGCTGCGCTGTCGTGATTCGGCAGCCGCGGATACTCAGGTGCCGGAGCGCGGAGAACGCGAGAATCGCCGAAACCTGCTCGTCTAAGAGGGCGGGGCCGACATACGCGCCGATCTCGACCTCAAGGACGGTGTCGTCCGGTTCGAGGGTCCGCCCTTGCTCACCGAGCCGCAACGTCGAGAGCGGGATCCGCGGATTCTTCGCGTCTACCTTGATTTCGCACGCGTGCAAGCCACGCAACTGCGCAACGGCGGCCATGCGCGCTTGGTAGGCGCGTTCGCGCGACGTGCGGATCGCAAGCGGAATGGAAATCAGCGTGACGACCACGAAGAGCGTCGTCAGCCCGAATTGCGGTTTGCGCAGATTTTTCTGCACGGTGCTAAATACACTCATCTTTCATTCGCGATACGTTAGGCAGGCTTCACAGCGTGACTATTGCCATTACGGCTTTTCAGGTGGATTTATCAAAAATACCTCTCGATGTGCCATCGGGCGGCCTTCGGAAGAAATGCGTGCCAGCCCGTGCCGACTTTGCCGGGCACGTTAATATGTCGCTTGAGCATTTCCTCATCGACCACCATGCTATGCTCATCGTCGAAATCGTCGTCCTGGCTGCCTTCCAGCGCCTGCAGAATCCCGAACTCCTTGTCTCCGACTTGGCTGAGATTGAGCCAACTGTCAACGTGCACCCCCGGGTTAAGCTTCCTAGTGCTGGGCTTGTTTGTTCCCTGTTCGATCGCGTCGAGCGTTATCAGATGGATCTGAATCCGATCCGTGTCGTACAGCGCCTTGAGCTGCGGGTTGTCGTTGAGCAGTTCGCCAAGTTTATTCACGACCTGAATCGCCTTGTCGGCGCCCCAACTGTGCCCGACAATAACTAGGCGATACGCGGCCTCGCCCTCCTTCAGCTTTGAGCCGTCAGTCCCGATGGTGGCCGTGATCAATTCCAACTGCTCCTGCGCGATTTCGTCGACCGGCTTGCTTGGCTGCGTCGTGTGGACCTTGCCTTTGTTGTCAGTGATTGGGAATTTGTCGGTTGATCCGTAGATCTGCGGAGAATCGCCGGCGACGTTTGTCTTCCCCTTGACATGCACCTCCCTATCGCCCGGCTTCAGCTTCCAGCGACTGAACCAAGCAAGAAGATCTGAAAACCCTGAGTCAGCGAACGCGGCCCCTTCTTCTAGCTTTCTCTCGTCAAAACCGCCATCCTCGTGCGGCGGGTGTACGCCGCCGCCGGCGATGCCCACGATGCTCACGGGCCCGCGGCTGTTTGAAAAGGGAAGGCCTTCGCCTCCATACTTATCGGGCTGCTTTTTGACGCCATTAAATTCGCCCGCATCCACGCCGGCCTGGACGGCGTTCTGGGCCTGTTTCGTTGCGCCCGGGACCTGAGCGGCGGAGGGGGTTTTGGCCTGGCCTGTCGCCATGTTGTCCGTCGCGTCGAGCGCGCCGTCGAACTCGGCCAGGGCGACCAACGTCTCCGGCTCCGCGGCGTCGGTCACCGGCGCGGCCGCGGCCGCTTCGGGCGATGGGCCGGGATTGGTGCCGGCCAGCGGCCCGCCGGGTGGACCGGGCTCCAATTCAGAAGCGCCGGCGCCGGTGATCAGGCCGTAGCCACCGGAGCCCGAGCCGGTGTCGTTCGGACTGCCGGGGCCGGTCCAGCCCTCGCCGCTGCCGAAGTAGACGCTGCTGGCCCCTCCATATTCCGCGCCCTCTCCCTGATAAAAGCCCCAGTAGTCGACCGACGTCGAATACGAGCCGCCAGTGGCCCAACTCGTGCCGCCGTTGCTACTGGTGGTGTACCCCGAGCCGGAACCCGAACCGCTGCCCGACCCGGAACCGCTGGCCGAGCCGCCGCCCGTCGTCTCCGTCCAGGCCCATTTCGATCCGCCCGAGATGCTCCAGTGCCCGTTGACGTGGAAGGAGCCGCTGCCCTGCGTCGTGACCGTGCCGTCGGCTGCCTCGGTTTGGCTCCAGGTGACCTTGTCGTGATACTCGTCGTGACTGACGCGCGTGGAGCTGGCAGCCGACATTGCGCTGTAGGCGTAGCCGGGAGAAGTGGTCTTTTCGTCGTGCTCCCAGCCGTTCGAATCGTTGCGGTCGTCGGTGCCGTTGGCTTCTTCTTCGCCCGACGCGCTGCCCGTGGTGACGGGCGGGCCGACGAACGGCGAAAGCGTCAGCGTCGACCAGCTTTGACTGGTGCTGTAGCTTTCGTCGTGGCTGTCGTTAAATTTCGACCAGCTCACGTCGCGCGAGCCGTTGCCACCGGCGTAGTCACCCTGAGTGCTGACCGACGAGGCACTGCCGCTGGCGGCGTAGGTATAGGCTTGGGTTTCCTTGTCGACGCCCCCGGCGGCGTGGCTGTTCATGAACCAGGTACCGTTCACAAGCTCGAACTGGTCGGTGTGCCCCGATAGTCCGAACTGCTGGAGAAAGTGCGTGACGGTGCTCCTCGAGTTCGAATGGCTCGAGCCGTCCGGCCCGCTCGAGCTGTAAGCGCTCGTGGTGACCGTCTTGTCCTGGTAGATGAACGTGGCCGACATCAAGGCGCTGGCGGTGCCGCTGCCCGACTCGCTCCAGCCGCTGCCGGCATACTTGGCCTTGGTTTGGTAGTCCCAGGTGCCGTGGTCGCTGCCCGTCTCGCCGACGGACGCGGTAAAGTCGGTCGTCGTGCCGCCGTTGACGGTGTGACTCGATGCCGAGCCGCCGCCGGCGTAGGTGTGCATCTGATGTCCGTGATCTTGGCTACTGCCCGTGCCGCTTTCCTGCCACGCGCCACCCGAGTAATGCCCCTCCGTTTTGTAAGCGTAGCTCGAGCTTTCATTTCCAGCGTCGTTGGCCGTCCCGTGGACGTCGACGCCGTCGACCACCACGCTGTAGCTGCCGCTCCCCTGGTAGGTGCGCGTAGCGCTGCCGCTGTCGGTGCTTTTGCCGCTGCCGCTGGTTTGCACCCAGCTTCCGCTCGAGTTGAGAGTCAGCCATTCCTTCTGCGTGGTCGTCACATCGCTGCCGCCGTTCTCCTTGACGGTGCCCTTCACCGTGCCGCCTGGAATGCTGTAGGAATAGCTGCCACTGCCATTGAATTTGAGCTGGTGTCCGGTCGCTGACGTTTCGGTCCCGCTGCCGCTGGTCGACCAGGCGCCGTTCTTGTAGTTCGATCTGGTCCCGTAGTTGTAGCCCTGGTCATCGTAGCCGTTTTCGTTGAGCGTACCCTTGACCGAGCCGCCGTCGACGTAATACGAGTAGCTTCCGCTGCCGGAGAGCGAGTAGTCGTCGTTCCCCTTGTCGGTAGTGTGGCCGCTGCCGCTCGTGACGGTCCAGCCCGTGTCCTCGGCCTCGAGCCCGATCGTCAGGGTGTTCGAGAGGCTGCTGTCGCCGGTTTGCGTGATCGTGCCGTGTGCCACCGCGTTGCCACTGTGATACGAGTAGGCGCCGGTACCGGACCAGGAAAGTGATTGACCGCTTTTGACGGTGACCGAGCCGCTGCCCGCGGTCTTCCAAGCGCCGCCGCTGCCTGTGGCGCTGGAGTGCGTGGTGAAGTCGGCGGTGCTTCCATACAGGGCGTTCTCTTTGAGCGTTCCGGCAACAGTGCCGCCTGCGACGGGGTAGGAATAATGGCCCGATCCGGAATACGAGACGCTGGAGTGGCTGACGATGCTTTTGGTGCCCTTGCCGCCCGTGTTGGTCCACGTGTTGTTTGCAACGTTGAGCTCGAAATCGTCGGTCTGGGCCGTCGAGGTGGCGCTGCCGGCCGATTCGGTGGCGGTGCCGCTCACCGTTTCCGTGACGTTGCCGGGGAAAATGGTGGCGGCGTCGGTGTAGGGGCCGCTTCCGTCGAACGACCAATGCGCCCCAGACGAGGTGCTTTTCATGGCGCTGCCGCTCGACGTAGCCCATGTGTCGCCCTGGTACTTCATGTACCTGGTCATGCTGGCCGAGGCGTCGTTGTTCCCGCCGTCGTGGAGCGTGCCGCTGACCGTGCCGCCGGGGATGGCGTGCGAGTATTTTCCGCTGCCCGAATAGCTGGCGTTGTTCTCGATGGTGGTGGCGTAGATGCGCACTCCGCTCGATTGCGACCAAGAACCGCTGCTGGCGGAGCCGCTGCCGCTAGCAGTGCCGCCGGCGGTTGTCGTGCCGCTGCCGCTGGCCGAACCGCTGCCCGAAGCGTCGGAACCGCCCGTGGACGGCGTCGGGATGACGAGCTTGAAGTAATCGGTCTCCTTGAATGCTCCGTCGCTCAGGCCGTCTTCGTACATGGTGCCGCTGAGAGAGTCGGTGGCGCCGCTCAGGCCGGTCGCGCGAGTGGAGTAGGGACCACTGCCGTTGTACGAGGCGTTGTTGAACGCGGTGTTGATCACGGTGCCATTGCCCGTCTTTCCCCATTCGCCGCCGCTATACGTGCCGTTGACCGTGTAAGTGCCGGTAACGCCCCAGCCCATTTTGATGTGCGTGGTTCCGTCGATGGTGCCGCTGGCCACGGTGTGTTTGTATGGGGTGCTGGCCGTAACGGCCTGCCCCAAAGCGCTGGAGCGTGTGTTGTTGAAGGTGCCGCTCGACTGTTTCCAGGCGCTCGCCGAGTTGAGCGTGTAGCCGTCGGTTTCGTCGACCGCGAAGCCGCTGCTGCCGTATTCGATGAGCGTGCCCACGATCGTCTGACCGGTGCCGCTCCCGGTACCGCTGGCGGTGCCGCTTCCGCTGAGCGTCAGGGTGATCGGTCCGCCGCCCGAGAAGGAACCGTTGTCGCCGCTGGAAAACGTCTGCGTCCCCTTGCCGGTGGTGGTCCAATCGCCTTTGCTCCAGCTCTGATCGGTCGAAAAATTCGAGGTGCGGTTGTCGTGGCCGCTCTCTTTGACCGTGCCCGTCGTGTTCTCGGCGGGGTCGTTGTACGTTCCCGTGCCGACGTAGGAGTCGTTCTCGGCGGAACGGTTGCTGGTATATCCGCTGCCGCTGGTCTGGTTCCACGATCCGCTGGCGCTGCCGGGCTCGTACTCCTTGCGTTGATAGTAGGTGTCGCTGGCGTAACCGTACTCGGTGATGGTGCCAGTGACCGTGTCAGTGTAGCCGCCGCTGCCGGTATCGGTGCGCGTGTAAGTACCGCCGCCCAGGTAGGAGTCGTAGTCGTGGTTGTGGACCATGGACGAACCGCTCCCCTCGGTAGTCCAGGCGCCGTTTTTGTAGGTTGAGCTGGCCGAGTAGTTGGCGGCGTCGTCGGCATAGCCGCTTTCGCTGAGCGCGCCGGTGACCGTGCCGCCCGCTACCAAATACGAATAGCCACCGCCGCCGTCATACGATTGGTTGTTCTCTCCGCTGTCGCTCGATTTCCCGCTGCCGGTCGATTGCACCCAGCTTCCGCTGGCGTTGAGCGTGTAGCCGTCGGTCTCCTTGAACGAGTCGCTGGTTTTGCCGTTTTCAGTGATCGTGCCCCTCAACGTTTCGACATAGCCGTCGCTGCCGAAATTGGTGCTGCTGTATGTCCCCGCTCCCGTGTAAGAGGAGCTGTCGCCGCTGGCAAACGTCTCGTGGCCGCCGCCGACGGTGTCCCATTGGCCGCCGCTGAACGCGGAGACGGTCCCATAGGCGTCGGAGAAATCGTCGTAGTCGCTCTCCTTGACGGTGCCACTGACGCTGCCGCCCTCGACCCGGTACGAATAGGTGCCGGCACCTGATGACGACTCGTGGTCGTTGGCCTTTTCAATCGTATAGCCGCCGCCGCTGGCCGTCACCCAGCTTCCCGCGGCATTGAGGGTGTAGTCCGTAGTCTGGTAGCCGGAGTCGCTGCTGGCGCCGGTTTCCTTGATCGTGCCGTTGATGGTCTCGTTGTAGCCGCTGGCGCCGGTGCTGCTCAGCGAATACTTGCCGCTGCCTTGATACGACGATTGATCGTCGCTGGTGGCGATGTCGCTGGCGCTGCCGGTGGTGCTCCAGGCACCGGCGATCCAGCTTGACTTCGTCTGCTCGTGGTATCCCGCGCTGTTGCTGCCGCTCTCTTTGATCGTTCCACTCACGCTGCCGCCCTTGGCGGGCTGTGAGTAGGTTCCGGCGCCCGAGTAGGAGTAATCGTCTTTGCTGGTATCGCGGGTGTTGCCGCTGCCGCTCGTTTGCAACCAGGTGCTGCCGTCGCTGGCCAGCGTGTAGCCCACAGCCTCGTGGGCGTAGTCGTCACTCGAGCCGCTTTCGCTGACGTTGCCGCTGACGGTCTCGGTGTAACCGCCGCTGCTGCTGCTGGTGATCGTGTAATTGCCCTTTCCGGCATAAGAATTCTGGCTGGCGCTGGTTTCGTTGGCGCTGCCGCTGCCAATGCTCGACCAGCCGCCGGCGAGAAATGAGGATTTCGTGGTGAAGCCATAGGAGCCGTGCTCGTCGCCGCTCGACTTGGTTGTTCCGCTGACGGTGCCACCCTCGATCTGATACGAGTAGGTTCCACTGCCCGACTCATCGTAATGATGGGCCCCGCTGTCCTTGGTGCTGCCGCTGCCGGTGGTTTGGTTCCACGTACTGCCGTCGGCGGCGATGGTGTAGCCAACCGTCTCCTGGGCGCTGCTGGCGCTATTGCCGCTCTCGGTGACCGTGCCGGTGTCGGTTTCGGTATAAGCATCGCTGCCGCTGGCAGTAACGGTGAAGCTGCCGCCGCCCTGATACGACTCGTTATCGGTCATGTCTTGGTGCGCACTGCCGCTGCCGCTGGCCGTGACCGTGCCGTCAGCGGCGCGGCTGATCGTCCACGAAGCGTGCAGTACGTTGTGCTGCACGCTGCTCTCGCTGGTCGTGCCGCTTACCGTGCCGGTCGCGATGGGGTAGGAGTACGTGCCGCTGGATGACGTGGTGTCGGTCGCGCTCTCGTTCTCGACGGCGGTTCCGGTCGCCGCCGACGTGGTCAGATCGGTCGTGTCCGTCACGGTGGCCGAATACGTGTCAGTGTTCTTCCAGTGCTCGTTGACGGTTTCCGTCGTTGTCAGGCCGGCGGTGTCGGTGCTGCTGGAGGTTTGCGTCGTGGAGCCGCTGTCGCTGTCGCTGCCCGAGCCACTGTAGGTGAATTGGCTGACCGTCCCACTGCCCGAGGCGGAAAATTTGTAGTCGAAGGTGCCCGAGCCACTGCTCTCGGGCGAGCTGGCGCCGGCTGCCGTGACGGTGAGCGTGTAGCTTGAGATCACGTCTTCCGTGTAGGTCCAGCTTCCGTCCACATTCACAACGGCGTCGATCGTCAGGTCAACGTCGTACACCGTGTCCGTCGAGTAGGTCGTGCCGGTCGCATCGCTGGAAGAGCTGGTTTGCGTGACGGTGTAGTCGCGGTGGATGCTTTCGTCGCCGCCGCCGTAGGTGAACGTCGCCAGCGGGTCGACCGCGAAGCCGTCGTAGAGCACCAGGTATTGCGGTATCCAGCCGCCGCTGGACGAACTGCCTGAGCCGCCGCCCGAGCCGCTCGACGGTGAATTCATCGCCGCCAGCATCGGGCTGGCCGCGGTCGCCGTCGTTCCCGAGCCGTTGGTGGGGGCCGACCGGCCGGAAGCACGAGAGGCGGCTGGCTCGGTCAGAGACCGGCCAGAACGGATGGTCGTCCCGGAGCCGCTGGTGGCGGCTGAGGCGCTGGCCGAGGCCGAGGCGGCGAAGACGGCGTTGGTGGCCGCCATCGTACGCGACGAGGGCGGCGAACCGGACGCAAAGCCCGACGCTGCCTGCCAGCCGAAGTGGTCGAACGGCGAAAAGCGGCTCATGCTCGCAGAGCCGCTGGCCGAGCTGCTCACGTACGTCGTGCTGAAGACCCGCGCGACGACCGACGGCTGCAGGGGTTTTGC
>DASSFG010000024.1:0-2113 GCA_035694685.1 Pirellulales bacterium | reverse complement strand
GCACCACCATCTGCGGCACTTTGACTGGAGCAATCGTCGGCGGCAGACTGTATTTATTGGTGGCCGAGAGAATGCGGTCGGCGATCAAGAGCGAAACGGTCGTCGGCAGTTCGAGCGTTTCTTCCTTGTACGGCCCGCGGCCCACCATTGCGAAGACGTACAGCACGCCGTTGCCAGGCGCCGAATGGCGGCCATGCCGGGCACGCTCCAGGTCGGACTGGCCGTAACGGAATTGCGGCTGCCAACGCACCACCATGGCACTGGCCCGTGCCGCATCGTCGTAGTTGCTGTGCGTGGCCTCGCGAATCAGTCCGCGCAGATACGGACCTACGGCCACCTGTTTGTACGCCAGCTTGGGATTGCTGCCGTCGCCGTTCTCTCCGGCCGCCGCCCGAATGATTTGCTGCTGCTTGTCGGTCACCTGCAGGGCATAGGCGCCGGCGTCCTGACCGTCGCCCAACAAATTGGCGATGGAGAGGAACGCGCGGATCAGAACCTTTTCGTAGTCTTCACCCGCATAGACTTGATACGTGTCGTCGGTGATCATCGACAGCGCCGACTTGCCCAGCCGCGCGAGTTCCAGCTCGTCGAAGCGGTCGCGCACGGCGCGCAGGGCTTTTTCAGATTCTTGCGGGCGGCCTTCGGCCAGCTCGACGATCGACCGTTCGAGCAACAATACGTCGCGATCGCGGCGGTCGCGCTTCAGCCCTTCGTCAAGCGCCGTCTCGGCGGTAAGCAAGTCGCCCGCGTAAAAACCATCGCGGATAGCGAGTAGACGCCGCTCGTGAGTCGCGCAGCCGGCGGCCGACAAGGTGAGCAGCAGAACCAGCCAAAGTGACGTTGTTGACCGATTTCGTTTAACCGGCCGCCATCGGCGCCCGCGAGGGCTCCATTGGTCTTGCCGCCGCAATTTCGGAAGCGGCATCGGTCGTGGATAGACTGTTCGCCCGAACCACTGGCGGCTCATCAATGGACCTGAACTTTTCGCGCCGTCCACATCCCATCCCTGTCTACCGTCTACCGTCTACCTACTACCCTACTCATCCCTTGATCAACCGGCTCAGCCGCGAATGATAATAGCCCTTGCTGAGCGAGGCCGATTGCTTGTCGTACTGGCCCGTGTGGACGTCGATCAGCTCCATCGTCAGCAGATAGTCGCGCTGGTAATCCTTGTTTTCGCGCGTAGTGCCGGAAGTGATCGTGGCGTAGAGCAGGAAGTCGAAGGGCTGCCCTTGTTGCTCCATGACGGCGGTGAAGGTGCGCATGTAGCCGGGCACCATCAGCATGTCGGGACGCAGGCGGCTTTCGAGCAGGCCGGCTTCGACAAACCGCTTGCTGACCGGCTGAAACACCTGGCTTTCGAGAATCCGCGAGTCGATCTGCTCGTAAATCTGGTCTTTGAAATCGCCGATTTCCTCGCTGCTTTTGTTCTCGACGCCCACGAAGCAGATGCGCAAAGGCGGCGGCACTTGCGCATTGGGCAGAGGCTGACGGGCCGCCGCATGCCGGCCGAGCAGCTTGGCCACGGCCTCGTCCATCAACGGCTTCCAGGTTTCGCCGCCGGCCTGGTGGCTGCCCACCATCGCCGGATCGCCCGGATGCTTGATCTCGGCAAACTGGTTGCCACGGCAACCGACACAGCAGCCGGCCACCGTCGCCATGCCCGTCGTCAGAAATGAACGTCTATGCATTGGAATCCATTCCACTTTTGATTGGCCGGTCCGTTGTTCCCTTGGCAACCAACCGCGGATCGCAGTTGAACGCCCGGCCGTATCATCCAGCATCGGCTCGCACGGACGAGAACCTTTCCCTCCGGCGCGCGGACAAGAGCATAGCTAAACGTGAGAAGCCAGACTATGTAAACCTGGGCGAGATGGAGAAGCCCGAAACGCCACTGGCGGGCCAGGCACTATGTCATTTCACGTAGGGTGGGACGAGTGAAGCGAGTCCCACCACGAGAAATCGAAATGGTGGGACTCGCTTCACTCGTCCCACCCTACCTTCGTTCGCAGTCGTCTCGCGTTATTGCCGCTGCCGCCGGCTGAGCTCAGTCCACGTAAAGAAATGCATTGGCACTCAAGAGCGCTTGGCAATAGGTTGCCAAAGCTTGATG
>DASSFG010000023.1:0-17728 GCA_035694685.1 Pirellulales bacterium | reverse complement strand
AGGGTTTCAACAACAAGGCGAAATTGACCACCAGAAAAGCATACGGCTTTCGCACGTTCGAAGCCGCGCAAATCGCCTTATATCACACACTCGGCGCCCTCCCTGAGCCGAAAGTCACCCACGAATTCTGCTGAGGAGGCTTATTGTATAGCGTCGGCCTGAACGGCCAGGACGACGACGGCCGACCGTATGGATCAACCCCGCCCGGCGACGACATTGGAGTCGAAGCGCCCTGACGTTCCAGCGATAGCCATTGCGACCTGTAGACTGCTGAAGAAAGCAAGGATCGACGCGATTCGCGACCTTGCACGCCATCAACTCCGCTTGCCGGCAACCATTTCTGCCTTGTGCTCACGCTCGACACGCTGTGAATGCTGGCCATAGACAAATACACCAGCGAGTACCGCTACGGTTCCTGTAATGATCGTGGCGCCGGCAGTCGGGCTGGCCGCTAAAGCTACCCAAAGGCCGACCCCACAGACCACGAGCGCGATTACAAATCCCAACCAAAGGCCGACCCATGATCGCGTGGCGCCACCTTTAACGACTATCGATTCCAACTCAATGCGGTGTGTCGTCTGCTTCTCGGCCATCGAGAGAATACGTTCCGCAGCTCCGGGAACGACCTCATCGTATTCCCGCAGAAGAGCAGGAGGTGGAACCGGTCCGGTATAGGAGGTCGTCGTGACCTGACTTGTAATTTGGGCGAGAACGCGAGCTGGGATGGCCGACGGGGCGTTTTCTTGAATCTCCCGTTTGACCTGAGCGAGTGCCGTTCGCTTTGCCTGTTGCTTACGGCGTTATGAGCTTCTTGACATCCGTTCTTCGCCCGACTTTCCGTCGCTGCGTCAGTTCCTCAAGCCACGCGATACGAATATCGTTTCCAACGGCTGTCCAGTCGGCCCAGAGCGCGAGATTATCCGCCTCTTGGCCATTTGGCGAATAATTATAATCGTTTAAGAACCCACCGAAATCGACGAGACGCGCAGCACCCTCAGAAAATGACGGTTGGGCAAACAGAAAGGAACTTAGGCCACCCATAACGGTTGAACAAGGCTAAGAAGCGGCAAACACCCCGAAAGTCAATCGTACACGCGCAATCCACCAGTGAAAATAGCCGCACGGCTTGTTTTTGGAAATACCGTCGATCACGCAATAGACTAGCCAGGCTGTTTGGGTTCCGGCATTAGCAGGTGCTAGCTTCCCCTAGAGCCCCTCCAGCAAGTTGCTGAGGGCGGCGAAGTCGGCGGGCTTGACGAGGTGGGCGTCAAAGCCCGCGTCGGACGTGCGGCGGCGGTCTTCGTCCTGGCCATAGCCCGTCACGGCCACGAGCGCCAGGCCGTTCTCCGGAAACTGCTCTCGCAGCCGCCGCGCGACTTCGTAGCCGTCCATCCGTGGCAAACCGATGTCGAGCAGCACCACCTGCGGTCGAAATGCGATGGCCGCCTCCACGGCGGTAGGGCCGTCGTAGGCCGTGCGCACCTCATGGCCTTGCACCCGCAATAAGAGGGCCATGCTGTCGGCGGCGTCGACGTTGTCGTCGACGACCAGCACGCGGCGAGATGATTGCGTCGCCTTGGCAGCGTTGCCGCCTGCCAATCGCACGTGAGCCGCCGGCGGCTCGACCAGCCGCGGCAGGCGCACGACAAACTCGCTGCCGCGGCCGGGACCGTCGCTGGCGGCGGTGATCGTTCCGCCGTGCATTTCCACGAGCGTACGCACCAACGTCAGGCCAATTCCTAAGCCACCCTCGGAACGGGCCAACGAACGGTTGCCTTGCACGAACAGGTCGAACACTTTCGGCAGCAGGTCGGCCGACATGCCGCCACCGTCGTCGCGCACGCGGATGATGGCTTCGTTTGCCGCGGCTTCGACGGACAGCCACACATGGCCGCGTTCCGGCGTATATTTCGCCGCGTTGTTCAAGAGATTGCTCACCACTTGCGCGAGCCGCGTGGAGTCGGCCTCGACTTCCACCGGCCCGTGAGGCAAGCTGACCGCCAATTCCTGCTTGCGAGCGTCGAGCCACGGACGACTGGCCTCGACGGCGCCGGCAATGACCGTGACCAGGTCAAGCCGCTCTTTGTGCAGCGTAATCTTGCCGCGAGTAATGCGGCTCACGTCGAGCAGGTCGTCGACCAGCCGCACCATGTGGTCCACCTGGCGCTCGATCATTCCCGCCGCGCGCATCAGGTTGGCGTCTTGCCCGCACAAGAGCCATACCGTCTGGGCCGCACAGCGAACTGGCGCCAACGGATTGCGCAGTTCGTGCGAGAGCATGGCCAGGAATTCGTCTTTGCGGCGATCGGCCTCGCGCAGCGTCTGCTCGGCCCGTTTGCCGTCTTCGATGTCGGTACAGGAGCCAAACCAGTAGACGATTTTTCCGCTTTCGTCGCGGATGGGCACGCCGCGCGTCTTGAACCAACGATAGGCGCCGCCGTAGCGGCGAATGCGATGCTCCAGATCGTACTCGCCGCGGTCCGCGCAGGCGGCATTCCAGCCATCGAGCGTGCGCTGCCGGTCGTCGGGATGGATCACTGTTTCCAGCCAGCGCAGACCGAGCAGTTCCTTCTCCGAGATGCCCGTGTATTTGCCCCACTGGCTGCTCAACCAATCGCATTTGCCGTCGGGCAGGCTGGTCCAGAGCAGGTTGGGTAGCGTCTCCGCCATGGTTCGCCAGCGCTCTTCGGCACGTCGCAAAGCCTTTTGCATCCACTCGTGCTCGGTGACGTCGACGCCCACGTACAAGCCACCACGGACTTTGCCGGCTTCGTCGTAGAGGGGGACGGCATAGTTGAGCACACTCATCCAGGTGCCGTCCGGAAGCAAGACGTCGTGTTTTGAGCCGCACACCTCCTGGCCCGTGGCAATGGCTTTTTGCAGCGGCAACTCGTGCGGCGGCAGCTCTTCTCCATTTGCAAACGTTTTGTAACCCGGCCGCTCGTCGGTGGCAGTACTCAGCGAAACGTTTGAGCCGGCCGGCGCCTGGAACATGCTGGTCAGCGTGGGATTGCTCCAGACATGCTTGCACGAAGGATCGTCGGCGACGGCAATGCCCACGGGAATCACCTGCAACAGCGCGCCGAATTCATCGAGCCGTCGCTGCAGCTCGCGACTCAGCCGCTGAATCTCCCGCTCATAGGCGCAAATGTCGTTCACTGCCGTGGCGAGCTGCGCGGCGATGTGGTCGAGAAAGCTCAGGTAGTCGTCGTCGAAAGGCCGCCGAGGACTGACGCCCGCCACCAGAAAACCGGCCAGCCGCTCTTCGCCCGAGTGTTTCATGGGCAGTACGGCCGCCGTGTGCGGGGGCTCGGTATATGGTCCCGGCAGTAGCGGACCAAACCTCGCGACCAGATTGCCGACAATTTCGCTCTTGCCCGAGGCCATCACCGCCGGCAGGGGCCAGCTCTGAGGCGACTCACTTCCATGGTTGCCGGCAGACGTTAACTCAATCATATGCGGGGCCGCGGTCGTTCCCGGCGTCAAGCCTGCTGCACCGGCCAGCCGCGCGACTCGCGCGTCGGCATCGATCAGGTAGATGAGTGCGAAGGGTACATCCAGTGGATTCGCCCCCAGGACCGCCGCCGCCGCCTGGCACGCTTGCTCGGCGCCATTGGCATCGGGCGTAGTGTCAGCCGCCAGTTCACGCAAGATGCGCAAACGCCGCTCGGCGATGGTTCGCTCGGTATCCTCGCTCACCACGCACAGCAGGCCGCCCACACCGCCCGCATCGTCGGGCACCGGACTGTACGAGAAGGTGTGATACGTCTCTTCCAGAAAGCCGCGGCGGTTCAGGAACAGCAGCAACCGCTCGTCCCAGGTGGCCTGGCCGGTTCGCAGCACATGCTCGGCACGAGGGCCGATGTCGCTCCAGATTTCCGACCACACCTCATGCGCCGGCCGGCCCAAGGCCCAAGGATGTTTAACGCCCAGCGTCATTCGGGCGTAGGCGTCGTTGTAAAAGAAGGTCAGCTCGGGCCCCCATCCGAGCCACATGGCATAACGCGAACCGAGCATGATGCGCAGCGCCGTCTGCAAGCTCGTCGGCCAGTTTGCGGCGTCTCCCAGAGCATGGCCTGACCAGTCGTGCGCCGCGATGAGGTCCGACATGGCCGCATCCGAACCACGGCCGTCGTTGCCCTCCGGCAAACGAGTTTCCGTATTGTCGTCGGTCGAGTTGACGAGCGCCCGCGGATACGCCACTCGGGCATCGTCATTCGGGCTTCTTTCGACATTCATCATTTGGCGCTCGTCATTCCGGTGGTGGGCCGGCGGTCGCTAGTGCGAGCGTTGTCCCACGCTACATCGATGGCCCGGCCGATACGGTGCGCACTGCCCACCACGCGATCACTGAATCATGGAGGGCGAGGTTTCAGGGCGGCCGAACTGCCGAAGAGGAGGCGCCGGCCCAAACAAACCGCGTGCCAAGGGCGACCTCTGAGAAGCTGCGTAGCAGAAACGCGGCGCTGCCATAGACCTGAAGCCTGCCCCCAACCGCGGCTCAGAAGCTAATTACATCATAGACATGAATCGTGAGCCTGAGAACGGGTTTGAGAAATTTGCGCTGTCGTATCAGCGAATTGCCGGTGCAGTGTGGGACCAGCGAGCTTGCGAGCCGGTGGGCGCAAGACCCACGGAAGGGAATAGCAACGATCGGCGCAGCCGCGTAGCGGCGACAGAGCGCGTGCAACCTCTGTCGCCGCTACGCGGCTTGCCGAATCGCCCCCCTCGATACCGTGGGCTTGCGCCCACGGCTAAAGTCTGTCGCCGCTGCGCGGCTGGCGACTACTTTTTACTTTCCGCTTTTCACTTTCCACTTTCGCCTTTTCACTTTTCACTTTTCACTTTTCACTTTCCTCCCCGGCGCGCCGCTTCGCTCACCGCTGTGCGGCACGTAGTGCGTCAGTTCATCGGCAGGCCACAAAACCGCGTCAATTCGCCTCTTTCAGGCATTGGCCCAGCGCTTGCTTTCAGTGGAGTTGTCGGCCGCCAGACAAGCGGCGACCAAGGCAGTGAGATCAAAGGAGACACGCCATGAACGCCTACACTCCAACCCAAGTACATCACGACCACCACGAGTGGACCGAAGAACGTGCCCTATGGCACGACGACATCCGCGTGTGGGAAGAAGAGGTCGACGAACTGCTGGCCAAATTACAGCGGATCGCAGCGGTCTTGACCGAGCAGAAACACAGCCTACGGGTACACGGCGCGGCATTGCGTCTTTACGAGCAAGGTAATGCCCGTTGCGAACACCTGCTGGCCGAGTGTGAGCGCTACGGCAACGACGAGCGCGAGTGCATTCTGGGCCACGCTCACGAAGGCGAGGTCCAGCGGCAAGACCGGCAGCGCGAACGGCACGAAGAACTGAAAGCCTCGCAGCGCCGCCTGATGTCGGACGTGCGTCCGCTCACCCGGCTGGCCGAGACCCTGCCGCCCACGGTCCGGCACTGATCGGTGCAGGTTGACAGCCTTCGCCAGTCCGCCAAATTGAGATTAGGCGGCCGTGACCATACGTAGGTCAGGCTTTCCAGCCTGACGTAGGTCAGGCTTGAAAGCCTAACCTACTGTTGCTTTTTTTGAGGAGGTGTTCCATGCCGGTGGAAATTCACGAAGAGTCCGAAGGGAAGGTGTTTGCGATCAAGCTGAGCGGCAAGCTCAGCAAACAGGATTACGAGCACTTCGTTCCCGAGACGGAGAGCCGCATCAAACAGCACGGCAAGCTCCGCATGTTGGTCGAGATGCACGACTTCCACGGCTGGGAGTTGGGCGCGCTGTGGGAAGACGTCAAGTTCGACGTGAAACACTTTTCTCATATCGAGCGGTTGGCGTTGGTAGGGGAGACAAAGTGGGAAAAAGGCATGGCAGCTTTCTGCAAGCCTTTCACCACCGCCAAGATTCGCTACTTCGACACGGCCCAGCGCGACCAGGCCCTGGCCTGGCTCAACGAAGGCGTGCAGCAGCCCGTGTAACAGCGCGGTCGATACGGACGCGTAGGTCAGGCTTTCCAGCCTGACGCCGTCACGCTGGAAAGCCTGACCTACAACATCGCGGTCCGGACACGAGCAGACGGGGACTGACGCCGTCAGGCTGGAAAGCCTGACCTACGCCATTGGCCAGCGCGTCATTTGGCCCGCGCGACTTATCATTCCGGCGGCTCGCCTGAATCGGTGTGTTATCGCCGCGACCGTCCGGCGGCAGCGGGGGTCGCTTTCGGTGCGCCGCCCGACTGCTTTTTCAGCCGCTTGGCGATTTCCGCGCGCAGTTTGTCGGCATCGAGCCGCAGCCGCGCTTCCTTGGGAGCGTTCGACACCTTTTCGGCCCAACGCTTGAGCCAGGCAATGTGCCCGACCGCCGTCGAGACGTCGATCGGCACCACCTTCGGCCCTTGGCGGATCATCTCTTCGCGCGTGTCGCGCAGATTATTCACGATCTCCTCCACGTCGCGCATCATGGCGGCGACATCGTCGGGCGTGCTGTCTACTTTGGCCATTGGTGGTCCTCGGCGGTTGGTTTTGGTGGGCAAGTGAATCACAATTTTTTACCAGATCGCAGGAAGCTGTCAAACCATTTCCCACGCTAATTTTCCGACGGCTTGGCTTTTTTCCGCTCTTTGCTTTTAACGTAACGCGAACTGACGTACACCTGGCTAGCACCCGTGCCGCCGGCTGCACCCTCGTCGCTCGCGCGGGCCGTTGGCCCTGCGGTTAAACGACCGACCTACTAGATGTTGTGGTCGCTGGCCGCGCTGCCCCCAACATTTTGTGCTATCAAAATGCTTGACAGCCATCGCTACGGATGTACACTATCTGACGGTTCGCGGCATCTTTGCTTCGCACTCGCTGCGCCAGCCTGAAATCGGCCGGCGCGGTCGCCGTTTCTTTACCTAGTCAGGCAGGCGCCTGCCGGTCGCGTCACGCCGTCGAGTGACGCCCAGACCAACTCTTCAGGTCGATTCTCCAATAGTTCCGCTGTCGCGCTTCGTGCCGCGCCGCGCGCTCGTCACGGCACAAGTCCAAAGTCCAAAGTCCTAAGACCTAAGACCGAAGCGCAAAGTTCACAAGCCAATTCGCCCGTACAAACCAAGAGATCCTTCAGCACCTTGATTTACGAAAGGAAAACCACGATGAGTACTTCCACCGATGCTTTGTTGCCCGCAATCGTTCCGACCACAGTCGTTTCCGTACACTCGCCGACGCTGCCAACCGGCATTCATCCGGTGGCGCTGTTGTTTCCGCCGATGCAAGGCGTCGACTTCAGCATGCTGGTGGCGGACATCGATACCAACGGACTGCGTGAACCGATCGTCGTCTACCAGGGGCTCGTGCTCGACGGCCGCAACCGTTTGCGGGCCTGCGAAGTGGCCGGCGTGCCGCCGCGCTTCGTCGAGTGGGACGGCGTCGGCTCGCCGCTGGCATTTGTCGTCTCGCGCAACCTGCATCGCCGCCATTTGAACGAAAGTCAGCGCTCGGTCATCGGTGCGCGGGTCAAGGCCATGTTCGAAGAGGAGGCCGCCGAGCGTAAGGCGGCGACGCAATTTGGCGAAGATCGCGATACCCCCACCGATGGTCTAGGAGACAATGAAAAACACCGAGAATCTACGGTCTTTGCAAATTTGCAAAGACCGCATGTGTACTCGCACGTCGAAGCAGCGAACTTAATGAACGTTTCCCCTCGCAGTATCTCGACGGCTGCCAAGCTTCTCGAAACCGGCGACGAACAAGTGATTGAAGCGGTCGAGTCAGGGAACGTTTCCGTGAGCGACGCGGCAGCAGTTGCCGACCTTCCTAAAGAAGAACAGCGGGAGGCGCTTGAGGCAGTGCGGCAGGGCCGCGCGCGCACGTTGCGGCAAGCGGCCGACGTCGAGTCCGACGACGAACCACCCGCCCCCAAAGTCGACGACGACCGCGAGCAGCCCTTCTCGCGCAAGCGCTTGCGCATCGAGTGCAAACGATTTACCGCCGAGCTCGACAAGCTGTTGCGCCGGCTCGACACGGTGACGGCCGCGTGTGGCGGCTCGAACGACTACACGCGTCGCGTGCGCGACTGCCTCACCGTCGCCCTGCGCGCCATTCACGACTGCGTCAATCAGTTCGGCAAAGCGAAGCGTTAGCGCGCGGCGCGGAGTGAGTTGGAGCAGGGGCCAAGCCAGTTGGGTCCTACGCTACAAGAAGAAACGAGTGGAAAGTGGAAAGGGAAAAGTGAAAAGAGTACAGCATCTCTCACTTTCTACATTCCACTTTCCACTTTCCACTTTCTACTTTCCCCTCGTCCCCCACCCATGCTCACCAAACTCTCCCACCAAGTCCGCCCGCTCGCTCGGCGTGATTTAGCCGATGTGCTGGCCATCGAACGTGCCTGCTACTGCGATCCCTGGAGCGAGAGCGATTTCGATCGCATCTTACGGTCGCCGCGGTCGTTTGCCTTAGCGGCGGAAGATCGTGGCGAGCTGTGCGGCTATCTGATCGGCGAGCGAGAGGGCGGGCGCGTGCAATTGTGGAACCTGTGCGTCGATCATCGCGCTCGGCGGCGCGGCGTGGCGACGCGGCTATTGCGGCGGGTCGCCCGCCAGCTTCGGCAGGGGCAACGGCTGATGACCATCGTCAGCGAGCGCAATCTTCCGGCCCAGCTTTTCTATCGTGCCCAAGAGTTCCGCGCCGTGTCGATTCTGCGTTTTTTCTGGTCGCCCACCGATGACGCCTACTTGTTCGAGTATCGCCCCGGCGAATCCGCCGCGCCCTTCCTGCCCGCCAACCGCGTCGCGGCATATCTGTAGTCCAAAGTCCGAAGTCCAAAGTCTTTGACAACCGACTTTGGACTTTGGACTAGGGACTTTGGGCTCTTTTCGCCAACCCCCAACCCCTAATCCCTCATCCCTTCTATGACCCCCGACACAACCTTAATCGACGATGTTGGCATCACCTGGGTCCGCCAGCGCTGCCGCTGTTGCGGCGCGATTTTGTGGGAGACACTCGGCGATCCGGTCGGGCTTTGTCGCAGGTGCGCCGTCGTGGCCGCCGGCGACCCGCTGGGCGACCTGCGTCTCGACCGCGAAATCGAATACCTGCAACTGGTCCACGTCTTCCAATACCACGGCGCCTGCGCAATGGACGTCTGAAGTCGCACGGCGCCGAAAGCAACAATGACGAATGACGAATGACAGAATGACGAAAGAATGACGAAATCCGAATGACGAATGGAGTGATCAATCGCGTCGCTTCGACACTTCGTCATTCGTCATTCCACCGTCTACCCTCTACCTTCGTCCGTCAACCTCCTCGCATGCGTCCCCCCGACTGGCAAACCGACGACGGCCGCGTGCAGCTTCACGTCTGCGACGCGCGCGAATTGCTCTCGTCGTTGCCGGATGGGCACGTCGACGTCACCGTCACCAGCCCGCCGTACAACACCTTGCCCAAGGACACTCGGGCCTACGGCTTTCGCCGCCGCCGCAAAGGGCGCGATGGTTGGCTGGCAAAGGTGTCGAGCGAAGGCTACGGCGATCGTTTGCCGGAGGACCGCTATCAGAACTGGTTGACGTGGATGGTGAGCGAGGTGTCGCGTGCCAGCCGCGGGCTGGTGTGGATCAATCACAAGTTGCGGTTTCGCAAGGGGCGAGGCATTCACCCGTTGCGTTGGCTGCCCTTCGACGTGTGGAGCGAGATCATCTGGGACCGCCGCGGCAGCCTCGCGCTCAACTGCGGCAAGCACGCGCCGAGTCACGAATACCTGTTCGCCTTCGGCCGGCCGCACTGGTGGGACGATGCACAGAACAAACTGCTTTCGGTCTGGCAAATTCCGCCCGAGCGCGGCTGCGACGATCATCCTTGCCCGTGGCCGGTGGAGATACCGCGGCGGTTGATTGCGGCGAGTTGTCCGCCCGACGGGCTGGTGCTCGATCCTTTCATGGGCCGCGGCACCACGGCGTTGGCCTGCCTTCGTCTCGGCCGTCGCTTCATCGGCTGCGACAAATCAGCCGCTTACTTCTCCGCTGCGAAGCGGCTTTTGGAGTGCGGCGATTTATCGCCGCTTTCGCTCGTCGCGGAGCGACCTTCTTTTCCGTCCACTGCCAACCGCCGCCAGGCCAGCTAGTTGGCAAAAGAAAGCGGCTCCGCCGCAATAGAAAGCGGTGATGAATCACCGCACTCCAAAGGAACCCTTCCATGCTCCGCACTCCACGACAAGTTCAACTCGCCCGCATCGCGATCCATCGTAGCCGCGGCGAACGCGACGTTGCCCGCCGTCTGTACGCCGAACTGAAGCGTCACGACGACGAGGGCGATTGGCCCAACTTCGACGATTGCCCGAACGAAATGCGCAGCCTGGCTGACCTCGGCCTGTCGCTGTTTGCCTGCCGGCGGCTGGAGCGTTTAGGCGTGCGCTACGCGGGCGAACTGGCCCGCTTCAGCAAAGCCGAGCTTCGCGCGCACGTTCACATCGGCAGTTGGCGGATGCTGAAAAAGATCCGCGTCGCGCTCGCTCGGGCGAACCTCGAGCTGCGCGAACCCCTGCCCGACGAGCCTCCGCCGCGGCGTCCGCCGCTGGCCCGGCACTTGGAGCGGCGTCATCGCCGTCACGTTCGCCGCCGCTCGCGTCGGTTGAGCGAGCGCCGCAAGCGGCAGATCATGTACCTCGTATCGAAGAACGTCTCCGAACGGGAGATTTCGCGGCGATTGGGTTATCGCAGCCACAGCACGGTCTATGCGGTGAAGCGGGAAATGCGGGGGAGAATGACGAAGGACGAACCACCAGCTAAAGCTGGTGCAAAAGCTTGAAAGATAGTATGCTATTCTACCGAGGGGGAAAGAACCAACATGACCACAAAGACAATCGACGATCATGGCCGCTTGGCACTGGGGCTGGAATTCGCCGGCCAAACGGTGATGGTCGACGATTCCAATCCGGACCGGATCGTGATCACGCGGGCCACGCCTCCGTATCTTTCTCAAGATGAAGAGGAAGCGGCCGAGTGGGCGGATTTGGAGCGCCGAGCGCTGCCTGCGGAGCGGCTCGATGCCATTGCGGAGTTCTTGCGGTCCACCGGTCAGGCATCGGCATGATGGCACGTGTCGCCCATCGGCAACATTCAACTCGGAACGATCGTACTGGTCGTTGTGCGAGATCCCGATACGAGGGCAACTCTCGAACCGCATCCGGCGGTGGTGTTGAATTGCTCGACTGAAATCGAGGCCGGCTCGGACTTGCGCGTCGCCGTTTGCACAACCAGTTTTCGAGGACTTCAATCCGGATGGTTTGAGCTGCCTGCTAGCCCCGGCGGCCATAAACAAACCGGCCTTGACCAAGCCTGTGTCGTTAAGGCAACCTGGATCGAACGGGTGCCGCAAGCGGAAGTCCTTCGCGTGTTCGGCCGTGCTCCAGCGAGGATATTCAAACAAATTCTGAACTGGCTGGAAGACAAAGATCGCGACGAAAAACGTCGCCGAGGCGAGAGTGGCGCGTAGCCAGGCGCCGTGGACGATCCTGGCTGACTAGCCGGTTGGTAGAAACGCTTTTTTGGTGCTTGCGAACCATCAGGCCACGGATGGCACGGATGAGACGACGATGTATGTTGGACCATATCCGTGCATGGTGTTTCATCCGTGGCTCCCCTGAATTGTCATGCCCTGGCGACCTCGCATCCGCTTTCGCCTGCTCACGCTGTTCATCGCCGTGACGGCGCTGGCGGTCGGGCTGAGTGCGATCGCGAATCGGGCGTATCGGCAGCGAAGAGCGATCGAACGGCTGGAACAGCTCGGGGCGGCGGTGTTCTTCGATTATCAGCGGATCGGAACGCAAGGGCTGGTTTTCGACGAGAAGACCGAGCTGCGCTGCCCGGACTGGGCGCGAGGAGGCTACGGCGAAGAGTATTTTCGCAAGCCGCTCTGCGTGCGCGTGTGGGATGCCCGGCTCGAGGATGACGACGTGCGGGCGATTGCCGCGTTTGGCGACCTGCAGAGGCTGGGAATTTACCGCTGCGATTTGTCGGCGGTCGATTTGCGTCCGCTCGCGAGGCTCAAGCGGCTGAAAGAGCTGGCGATCGAGTCGTGTACGACCGGCAAGACGGACCTAGCGCCGCTCGGCCGTCTGACAGCCCTCGAATTCTTCGACCTCTCGGAGACCGACGTCGATGACGCGCGGCTGCCCGACTTCTCGCGGCTGACGGCAGTCGAGCGGCTTACCCTCGACGGCACCCACATCACCGGCGCCGGACTGGGCGACCTCAGCCGGTTGACGAAGATCGAGACAGTATCGCTCAACAACAGTCCCTTTAACGATGCTGGCATGCAGGCGCTGGGCTCTCTCCCCGACGTCGCAAGATTGGATCTCAGCAACACGGCCGTGACCGACGACGGATTGGCGCACCTCGCCAAACTGACGAGTCTGAAAGTGCTGGGCCTCAATGACAGTGCCGTTGGCGATCGCGGCCTGGAGCATCTCGCGGGACTGGCGTCGCTAAGATCGCTTGAGTTGCGAGACACACGTGTTACGGACCACGGGCTACATTTCCTGGAAAGCATGACCTCGCTGAGCGGAGTCGATTTGGCCGGCACGCAGATCGACGGCAGCGGTTTTCGCGACGTTCACTCGTTGCCGGACGGTCTCGCGATATTGATTCGCGACACTCGTGTGGACGACGATGGAATTGTCGCGCTTTCGCGCCTGCCGCAGATTGCTTTGCTCGACTTGACTGGCACGCGCATTACCAACGAAGGATTAAAATCGCTCGGACAAATGCCCGGCCTTGAAAGCCTGTCATTGGTAGGCACGGCGATCGACGACGAGGGGCTCCAGCATTTGCACGGCATGGCGGGTCTGCGATCGCTGACATTGGATCGACCGATTGTTATGCGCGTAGCGATCGACGAACTGTGCCAAGCGTTGCCGCAATGCCAGGTGTCGTATGAACGGGCGAGGTAGCCGCGGTTCTATACATGTCGCGCGTCAGCCGCGGCTGCCGTCACGCATCGCCCGCCGTCCAAGTGAGTCGATAATCGGCGGCGCTGGCCAAGAGGAGCACCGCGACGACTGGCGCCAGGTAAAGAAGGTCATGTTGACAAATCGTCCAGAAATCGTGCCAGGAAAACTGCCAGATTAACGCCTCTTTGTAGAGTCGCACATAGACCAACTGTGCCGACGCCACCAGGACGATGCAGCACAGCCACCTGAGGCGCACACGAAGTCTCGACCGCCCCAGTGCAATGAAGAGTGAGATCACGTCAAGCAGGGTGGTTGAGGCGCCGATGCCTGCATTTAGTAGACAAAGTTGCCACGTTTTAAATGCGGGGGTCCACCAAACAGCGCCTTGCAGCTCAAACAGTCGCTTCCAGGCCAGCGACATCGCCGCGGCACCGGCCATCCAGGCAAACATCCGTCGCAGAGTGAATCGCGGCACGGCCATGGAGCGCGGTTGAGCATCTCCGTCGGGTGCAATGCGCAGGCCCAACTCGCGCAGCAAACAGAACGACATCAGCGCAACTAAGGCATGCGGCATCGTCACCATGACCACGCGATCTCCCCACGACGATGCCACCGGCCACGGACGCGCAAGCAAGTAGGGTATTCCGCCGACACATGGCCAGCGGAAGTACCACGGCGCCGACGCCAAGGCTGCCCAAATAATCAACAGAGCAAGCTGGCCGTCGACGAAAACCTCCATCCACCACGGCCAGGCGGGCTCCGCGACCGGCGCCGTCAACATTCCAACAGCGTTGATTCCCACGACAAACAAGGCGATTCGCGCGTAGGTGGTGGAAGGCGGCATCTCGTTCCTCGTTGCGTCAGACGTCGGCCGTTCCGTCACTATATCGCGCGTCGCACCTCGGGTGCAAAACGGGCGCACATCGAAACTGTTCCAAGCCAGCAGGGGGACATACTGCGGGAAGTGGGCTGGCTCCGGCCGGGCTTCGGACTGTGGCGTTCGCCCCTTTGCTCGCATTCGAGACAGTTGTCGAGAAGCCCGGCCGAGCCATTTTGGATTTGCGATTTTCGATTTTGGATTGGGCTATGGAATATGACCCCTACGGGGTCGAAGATTGCGATCAACGCGCATGAAAACAAGACCCTACCAAAGCTGCTGTCAAACGAAAACATTCACAAGCCAGCGCGGCGACATACTGCGGGAAGTGAGCCGTCGCACTTTGGAGTGCGGCGATTCATCGCCGCTTTCCTTCGTCGCGGAGCGACTTTCTTTCGCCAGTAACGCCCATCGCCATCGCGCAAAGCCATTCGACCAAAAAGAAAGCGGCTCCGCCGCAAACTAAAGCGGCGATGAATCGCCGCACTCCAAAATCCAAAATCCAAAATGCTCATCCAACCTCCTCGTCCAGCCATCGCACGCTGCACCTTCTATCCCGGCGATCTCGTGCTCTTCGCGGGCCACAACTGGGAGAGCCGCGCGATCGCGCTGGCCACCTGCTCGCCCGCTCAGTTGCTGCTCGGACAATGGTTCAGCCACGTCGCCATTTGCGCCGATTATCGCGGCCGGGTGCTGTTGTTCGAGAGCACCACGCTCTGCGACCTGCCTTGCGAGATTCGGCGTTGCAAGGTACACGGCCCGCAGGCGCACGATCCGCGGCTGCGCGTTCATAGCTATGCGGGCAGCGTGTGGCGAATGCGGCTGAGCCGCGACAAGAGGCTTTGCGACGACGAACGTCAGTCGTTGACCGCCTCGCTTACGGGCAAGCTGGGCGAAGGTTACGACTACGAAGGCGCCGCCATCTGCGGCACGCGATTGCTGCGGCTGGCCCGCTGGATTCGCCCGAGCCTCGACCGGCTGTTTTGCAGCCGCTATTGCATGTCGGCCCTCAAGGCCATCGACGTCGTCGATCACGATCTCAACCCCGCCGTCTACTCGCCCGCCCGCATGGCCCGCGACCTTCAGTGGTGGGGAACGTATCAATGGCTGGCCGCCGCGGGCAGTGAGAGTCTGCGTATCAAATGACGAATGACGAATGACGAATGTCGAAAGAATGATGAAGCCCGAATGTCGAATGCCAGTGCGTCGGGCCTTCGTCATTGGTCATTCGTCATTCGGGCTTCTTTCGTCATTCCGTCATTCGTCATTCGTCATTGCCATCGTACCAACAAGTAACCGTTCCACGTTAACTACGGAGAAAACCCATGAAGCTCTCTACCTGGGGGGCCCCCACGGCCACTCTCATCGCGCGCTCTATCGCGCTTGTGGCCTTCTTATTCATCTGCGGCTGCACGGTCAGCGACGAGCCGCCGCCGAACGTGAATCGCCGCCGCGTCGATGTGAAAGTCAACATCGACCTCAACCGGCGGCCATGCCCGGACGGGCGTTGCCCGCTGCGCAACGCCGGCTGCAATTGCGGCTGTAGTGGTGCGTGCGACTGCCCTCAGTGCAGCGTGACAAGGAGACAAGGCGACAAGGGGACAAGGGGAAGGGCGCTGCACGACGTCCACGGCGATTGCGGCTGCGGCGGCGAGTGTGGTTGCTCGAAGTGCAACCAGACAAGGGGACAAGGCGACAAGGTGACAAGGGGTAGGACCGAATCTCGCGATAGCGTCTCTCCTTGTCTCCCCCTCTCCTTGTCTCCTTGTCTGACGGCCGCGCAGGTTGGCGCCGAGCACCCGACGATGAACTTGCCCCTCGAGGCGCGGTGCAAAAACTACGGCGGCGGGTCGTGCGTGTGTGCGTCGACCATCTCGCTGTTGCGCTGGCAGGGCCGCGACGATCTGGCCGCGGCGCTGCGGAACACTTGCGCCGGCGGGCAAAGCGCCGCCAGTCTGCACGCCAAGCTCGAACGTTTGGGTGTGTACTATGCCGCCACGACCTCGGGCGACGTCGCCTTTCTTGAATGGGCCGTGCGCACCAGACGCGGCTGCGGGCTGACGTTCTATCCGATGCACTACGTCAACCTCGTTGACCTCACCGACGATCAGGCCACGCTCCTCGACAACAACCGCGTGGGTCAATACATCACGCTTCCCCGCGACGAGTTCGTCCGCCGCTGGCGCGGCTACGGCGGCTGGGCCACGGCCGTCGTTTACTCGCCCGCAGCACCGCTGGCTCACGCGCAATGACGAATGACGGAATGACGGAATGACGAAAGAAGCCCGAATGACGAATGACTAATGACGAACGTTCGAGCGTCCCCATTCGTCATTCGTGCTTCGTCATTCATTCCGTCATTCTGTCATTCGTCATTCGTCATTCACTAAACACCTTTCCATTTTCACCAAGGAGAATCCCATGAAAATCGTCCTCTACAGCGCGCTGAGCGCTAGCTTGGCCTGGTGCGCGATGACGGCGCACTCGGCACGCAAACATGAATCGCAACTCTCGTTCCAGGTCGCCGCCATCAAGGCGCGCAGCGACTATGCCGCCAAGCAAGCGGCCTATGCCGCCAGCGTGGCCGAACTGGGCGACCGTGTCATCGACTTGCCCGAAGACGCGGCCGCCTGGCACACCAGCGTATTCACGAATGAGAAGCTCTCGTCGCACGAGAAGCAGATTCTCGCCTGGTTCGACAATGATCCACAGCTCGCGAGCTTGAAGCGGCAGACGCACTTTCACCACTATACGCCGGCCAGCTCCGTCTTTAGCCGCTATGCCAACCTGACGGCGGGCGGTTTACCGGTGGTCGTGCTGCAAGACGCCTCGGGCAACGTCGTTTTCAAGGCCAGCGGGGACCAGGTGCCGCCGGCCCCCTGGCCGCTGGTGCGGGGCATGATCGACTGCATCCGGGCACATTGCCCGCATTGTCCGCGGCCGAAACCGAAGCCGGAACCCTCGCCCGATCCGGACGACGTGCCCGACGACAAACCGGTGATCCCCGACATCGTCGGCCCCAATGAAAACACGCCCACCGGCCGCGACGACACAGTTGCCGTCACCGCCGCCGTCTTCGTCCTCTCGCTCGCCGGCGGCTTCGTCGCCGCCGCCCGGCGCGGAAAGTCGCTGTTCTAAACCCTTTGGAGTGCGGCGATTTATCGCCGCTTTGCGTTTGTCGCGGAGCGACCTGTTTCAGGTAGACGGTAGACAGTAGACGGTAGACAGGGACACGCAAGCGGAATTCCGCGATCTGTTTTCCCCCCGTCGACCGTCTACCGCCTACCGTCTACCTCGCTCACGAACCTATCTTCCATCCCATTCCACACAAGGAACCACTCATGTCACCCTCTCTCTTTGCATTCGAACTGTTTGAAATCACTCCAGTCGGCGCGTTCGCTTTGGTCGGCTGGGCCATTGCGGGCGTGGCGGTGGGCAAGCTGTTGTATAAAGACGATCGCCAGCTCAAAGAGTTGCAGCGCGAGGCGAACGATCTCTCGCAGGAGCTGGCCAAGTGGGGCTTCACGCTTTTGCCGCCGATTCTCACCGACCTGGCGGTGCTCGATTTCATTCAGCTCCGCAACGACTTCCGCCACGCCGTCAACGTAATGAAAGACCCCGCCAAGCGCCGCGCCGAGCTGGCTCAGCTTTTGGCCGGCATGGTCAAAGAAGAGCTGCAAGACGTGAAGACCCGGCAAGCGTTTGTCGACAGCGTCAGTCAACAAGCGGCTGCGCTCGGCGTCTTTCCGAGCCCGACGCCTGCTGCTAGCGCCACGTCCACGGCGAAGGCGGCTTAAATCAGAATGACGAATCACGAAGCACGAATGACGAAAGAATGACGAAGTCCGAATGACGAATGGGCGCCCGTTGTGTTTCGTCATTCGAAATTCGTCATTCGGGCTTCTTTCGTCATTCCGTCATTCGTCATTCGTC
>DASSFG010000022.1:0-6095 GCA_035694685.1 Pirellulales bacterium | reverse complement strand
GTGGAAAGTGGAAAGGGGAAAGTCTTAAACGGGAGCGATGCGTGGTCGCTGCTTAGGCCAACAACCAGCTCCAAGCCAGATGAGAGCCGTAGACCAGTTTCGTGAAATACCTAACTCTTCGCGCGGCGGAGATAAGCGGCTGCGCATGCCGCTTGCGATTTGGTGAAAGGGACGTCCGGGGGCCGCCGGTAATCGATTTCCAGATCGTAACGGAGGGAATCGTAAACGTTTTCCAGTGCCTTCTGAAGATCCAGCAAACAGTCCGGATCCCCGTTCGCAAGCGGAACTGGGACCTCGGGCAAGGGATCTTGAAGTCGCACAGGCCACACCCCCGTAATCGGCCTCTGCCCCGCGCGGCTGAGAAAAACGAAATACTCTGCATCCGGCAATTTTCGCCTCATCGGCAAACGTTTGCCTTTCCGCAAGAGGTCGATTTCGATCAAGTGCGCGGGGCTCGCAAGCAGCGCATTTCGCTTCCTAAGATACTCCGTTCGCCCCTGGCCACGCTTATTAAAGGGGGAAAGCAGTTCGATGGCAGTTACGAGCGTTCTGCGCTTGACGTGCCGGACTTCCACCCAGTAGTGCGGCGATTTCTCTTCCATCAGGGTAGGCACAACCAGCGGCGCCTCAACCGCTGCTCGAGCAGCGGTTCCTTTCGCAGTTTGTCGTGCTTTGACCGTTCGCACGCCGACGTCGGTGTAGATGGAGATCTCCGCCTCCTCCAGATCATCCGGCGCCGTGATGATAAAGCGTTTTTCGGTGCGGGCGACGTAACGTGGCGCAATCTTGGGAGCGAGCTGGCGGGCGATCTCCGCCGCCAACTGCGAATGCACGGTGGTCCATAGCTCGCCCTCCAAATAAGGGTCCATTCCAGGAAAAGGGGACGGCATGAGAAATTGACCTCGTACATTCATTCTGCTCCCTGGGCCTGCTAATTCTAGCCTGCTTATTCCGGTGCGACGAGTGCGTCGGGTCGGACACGGCCGCCGTGGCATGGTTCGCTTCCGACCACTTTTCCCTTTCCACTTTCGCCTTCCACTCTCCCCCATCTTGTTTTCCCGCCGCGCTCGGGGTATCATGCGGGGCAATCCGGGCGACGTCTTGGCTCCCTTCTTTTCTTCATGCGAGGGTTGGTCATGGAACGTGCAATCTATGCGCGACTGGCACAAGTCCGCCGGCGACAACGCCGGTTGTTCATCGAGCGATTGGCGACGGGTGGACTCTTTTTCGGCGCGCTCGCGGGGTTGGTGCTCGGCGCCGGACGCCTGTTGGGCGATTGGCCGGTGACCCCAGCCCAAGCCATCGCCATCTTTCTCTGCGGCCCGGCCATGGGAACGTTGATTGGCCTCTTATGGCCGTTGCGTTGGCACGCCGCTGCGGTCGCCGTCGACACGCATTACAGCCTGAAAGACCGGGTCGTTACAGCACTGGCCTTTTTGAGCAAAGCGGAAAAGTCGGCCTTCGACGAACTGCAGGTCCGCGACACCGCCGCCCACCTCTCGAACGTCGATCCACACGCCGTGGTGCCCTGGCGAATGCCCCGACTCCTGCCCGTCGCCGTCGCAGCGCTGGCAGTGGCCGCGGCCCTCATCGTGTGGCCGGCTGGTCCGCGGAGCGTTCAGGCGGGCGTAACGGAGCCGCTTCCCGAGATTGTCGCCACGGCGGCTGAGATTGAGGAAGATCTGAATCAGTTTGAAGAACTGGCCAAACAGGAACAGAACCCCGAGCTGGAGAAGCTCGTCGAGATGCTGCGGGAAAAGGTCGATGAAATGAAGGAGCCCGGCGTCGATTTGCGTGAAGCGCTGGCCAAGCTCAGTGAAATGCAATCGGCCATTCAGGCCCAGCAGGCGCAATACAACGTTGAGTTGGTCGATGCTCAGCTTGAATCGCTGGGCTCCGGCATGAGTCTCTCCCAAGCGCTGGCCGAGGCCGGCAAGTCGCTGGTCGAAGGCAAGTTCGAGAAGGCCGCCGAGGAGTTGGAACAGCTCGAAGAGCCGCCGTTGGAGCGCAAAGAGGCCAAGGCCGTGGAAGAGCAAATGAAGAAAAGCGCTCAACAGATGGGCGAAGTCGGCTTGGGCGACCTGGCCGACGCCACCAGTGAAATGGCCGACGGCATCAAAGGAGGCAAGGGCAAGTTCCAGCGCGGAGCGCGGCGGCTAGGCAAAGAGGTCAAGAACCACCAGCGCCGGCGAAAGATTAACGACCTGCTCGCTACCGAGCTCAAACGGCTGACGGAGTCGAAGTGCAACTGCCAGAACGCCTGCTTGGCGCGCGGCAAAAATCCCCTAAAATCGACCTCCCCGTCGGAAAGCTTTGGGCTTTCGACCAGCGGCAACACCCGCGGCGACAAGACCGACCTGTTGTCGAAGAAGAACCTGGAACAGGTGAGCGGCCCCACGGCTGACGACGGCCCGTCCGAAGTCGAGACGACGCATTCGCCCGAGGGTCGGCAGCAAGCCAGCCGAGGTTACCGCGACAGCTACCAGAAGTACCGCCGCATGTCCGAATCGGTGCTCGACAGCGAACCCATCCCGCTTGGCCATCGTCAGACCATCCGCCGCTATTTTGAATTGATCCGCCCACAAGATGGCGAGCCGGCGGTCTCGCCCGCCAATTGAGCGCGGGCCGCTGCTTCCGTTTCGCGATCATTCCTGCCGCCGGCGTCAGTGCGCGGATGGGAACGCCCAAATTGCTCCTGCCGTGCGGTGGCAAGACGATGATCGAGCGAGTCGTTGCGGCCTGGCGTGCTTCGGGCGTCGATCGCGTCGTCGCCGTCGTGCGGGCTGGCGACGCCGAATTGGCAAGTCACATTGCCCAATGCGGGGCGACGGTTGTGCCCGCCGAGCCTCCTCCGCCTGATATGAAGGCATCGGTGTTGGCCGGGCTCAACTATTTGGCCGAACAGGAGGAACCCGGCCCAGGTGACGTTTGGCTCACCGCCCCCGCCGACCTGCCTGGGCTCGATCCCAACGTGATGCGGCGTCTGTGTGATGCCCACGATCCGGCGGCGCCGCGCGTGCTGGTCGCCGGTCACCAAGGTCGCAAAGGGCACCCCGTACTGTTTCCTTGGTCTTTCGCGGCAAAGGTTGCCGCGCTCGGGCCGGAAGAAGGACTGAATCGCCTCGTCGAGCGCGGCGGGGCCGTTCTTGTCGAATGTGGCACAGGCGCCCTTTGCGCCGACATTGACACACCTGACGACTATCGGCGTTGGCATGGTCTACCGCCGGGCGAATAGGCCTGCGGCGGCCCTAGGCCGACGACGACCCCACTGCCGCATGAGCTAGCCTTGTCTTACGGCAGGGTTACGAGCGCTCATTGCCGGCGTCTGTGGGTCGCAATGTCCTGTCGACCGGGGCGCAGCCGCTTCGTGGCTCGATGGGGAGGCGATCGATGCTCAGGGTACCCGTCCAGAAGCTGCAGCCGGGCATGGTGCTGGCGCGGCCCGTCCCGTTGCCCAACGACCCGCGGCGCTATTTGCTGCAGCGCGATCACGAGGTGCCGCCGGACCTGGCCCGGCGTCTTTTGGAACTGGGCGTGTACGAAGTCTGGGTGCGCTGCCGCAACTTGGAATTTCTCGAAGACCTGATTGACGAAGAGCTCGGTGAGCAGCAGCGCGCCGTCTACACACAGGTGCGACGCAGCTTCGAAGAGGTCATGTCGCGGCAAGCGGCTGAGTTGGACATCGGCCGCTTCGAACGGACCATCGGCGATCTGTTCAGCTACCTTAGGTCCAGCCCGTGCGGCAGCGTCATGCTGCAAAAGCTCGACGCCTTCGATAACTACCTGATCTCGCACGCGGCGAACGTCTGCTACCTTTCGCTCTTGCTGGGACTGCGCCTGGAGCGTTACCTGATTGCCGAGCGTACCTGGAAGACCGCCCGTGAGGCGAAAGACCTGCAGTTGCTCGGCCTGGGGGCCATGCTGCACGACGTCGGCAAAATGAAGATACCCGCCGAGATTCTGCACAAGCCGGGCAGGCTCACGGCCGAGGAAATGGAGATCATGCGGCAACATCCCACGCTCGGCTACCAGATGTTGCGCGGCCAAGTCCCAGCGGCAGCCGCCCAGGTGGCGCTCAACCATCATCAGCGTTACGACGGTACGGGCTACCCGGCCCGCCGCGACGCTCGGACCGGCGAGGAATTGCCGCCGCTGGCCGGCAAGCAAATTCCAATTTTTGCCCGCATTGCCACCATGGCCGACATCTACGACGCCGCCACCGCCAAGCGCTGTTACAGCGAGGCCAAGCTGCCGGTACAGGTCGTCTATGAGCTGCGCACCTACTGCCGCGGCGCCTTCGACCCAGTCATCGAGCAGGCGTTTTACGAAATCATCCCGCCTTTTCCCATCGGTCAGATCGTCACGCTCAGCGACGGCGTCGAAGCGGCGGTGGTCGATTTCAACCACCGCCGGCCGTTCCGCCCGAAAGTACAAGGCATTCGCGGGCCGTCCGGCGAGCGCTTCGACGATCCTGCTCTGCACGAGATCGACCTGGCTCTTTATCCCCATTTGACGATTGCCGGCGTCAACGGCGTCGACGTGCGCGAGTTTCAAACGACGCCCGAGCAAAGCAACGCCGACGCGACCGTGTCCACCTGGGAAGCGGCGCCGGTCGGAGTTTCATGATTGCTGAACAGACCGAGCAAGACCGTTAGCATCGCGGATTTAATAACTTCCCAACGACATCAATGAGTTACCGGAACGCTGTCGCGTGTCGCTCGCCTGTGGCGAGCGGGAGGCGTCAGCCTCCCGGTAGTGCAGGCAATTCGTTGCGGCTATGAGGCGCGAGGGCGGTCAGAATCAGACACCACCGACACGCTTACGCGTGTCGCTCGCCTGGGGCGAGCGGGAGGCGTCAGCCTCCCGGTAGCGTCAAACCACTTTTGAGATTATTAAGTCCTCGATGCTTATTTTGCCGCTGCCTGCCTTTCGCTATCATGGCGACAAAAGGTCAGGAATTCACAATTGGCGAATAACTTTAGATGGTCGATCAACCATCGTTCCTCGAACGGCTGTTTGGTCTCGATGGCCAGGTGGCCGCGCTCGTGGGCGGCGCCGGCCGCATCGGCAAAGCGCTGGCACGCGCGATCGCCTCGGCCGGTGGTAGGGTGGCGATTGTCGATCGCGACACGGGTGCCGCCGAAGAATTAGCCGCCGAGTTGCGGCAAGCAGGCCAGTGCGCTTTGCCGGTTGAGTGCGATGCCACGTCGGAAGACGAGTTGGGCCGAGCGGTGGCGGCGATCACCAGCCAACTAGGGCCACCGGGCTTACTGGTGAACGCGGCTCAATTTCGCGGGACCGGCTTCTACTCGTCAAACGTCGCAGAATATCCGCGCGACGCCTGGGATAAAGTGGTCGAGACGAACCTCACGGCGGTACACCTCGCCTGCCAGGCCTTCGGCCGTTCGATGATCGCACACGGCGGCGGCAAGATCGTCAATCTGGCTTCCACCTACGGCGTGGTCTCGGCCGACCCGCGCATCTATGGCGACTCGGGTGTCAACTCGCCCGTCGCCTACGCCGCTGCCAAGGCGGGAGTCATTCAGCTTACGCGATATCTCGCCGTCCATTGGCGCGACCAGAACATCCGCGTGAACTGTCTCGTGCCGGGCGGGGTTTTCGACGGCCAATCGCCCGAGTTCGTAGCCAATTACTGTGCCCGCACCCCGTTGGCACGAATGGCAGCCGCGGAGGATTATCAAGGCGCCGTGCTGTTCATGCTTTCGCCAGCGAGCGACTACATGACCGGTTCGGTCGTGACCGTCGATGGCGGTTGGACGGTTTGGTAACTTGCACTCTTGCCACGCTCGAGGCGGCCACGGATAATTCTTTATCTGACCTCGTTCGGAGCTTCCTCACTTCTTCTCCGTCTTCTGCCAGCCGTCATTTGCGGCGCTTTGTGGCGCGCCGTAGGTCGTCAAGGCGAGCCGTCGTCGTGGTAAGGGGCCCGGCGGGCCAGTGCGCGTCTTTTGATGTTGCGCTTTTGTCTGCCGCGGAGCGGCAAAGGAGTGTAGCCGCGGGTGCAAACCCGCGGAAAACGTGGCAAAAACCCGATGAAGCCGCGGAGCGGCGACGTAGTGCCAACCGTCGCCCCT
>DASSFG010000021.1:0-3256 GCA_035694685.1 Pirellulales bacterium | reverse complement strand
CAAATCGAGGCGTTCCAGCAGGCCCCACTGTATGCGAAAGTGCCCGGCTTTGTACGCCGCTTTTTAGTCGACATCGGCGACCGGGTGAAAGGGCCTTGCTACGACGCGTCGGGCAGGTTGGTGGGCCGCGGGCAGTTGCTGGCCGAATTGGCCATCCCGGAGTTGGGCGAAGAGCTCGGACAAAAGCACGCGCTGGTGGACCAGGCCAAGGCAGAAGTCGTTCAGGCACATGCCGCCGTCAAGGTGGCGCGGGCCGCGCTGAAGACGGCGAAAGAGCAAGTCGAGCAGGCGCTGGCTAACCAGCAGCGTGCCGAAGCCGACTACGCCAAATGGGAATCAGAGTTCCACCGCGTCGCGAAACTTGTCGAGACGAAAGCCATCAACGGTAAGCTGGTCGACGAAGTGCGCGAGGCCCTGAAAAAGTCCGACGCCGGCCGTCGCGACGCGGCTTCGCGCAACGAAGCGGCGCTGGCGGCCATCGACGAGGTCGAGGCGGCCATCGAAAAGGCCGAGGCCGATGAAGCCGCCGCACTGGCACGCCAAGAGGTGGCTGAGGCCGACGAGGCCCGTATGCAGGCAATGGCCGATTATCAGCGGATCGAGGCACCGTTCGACGGCATTGTCAGCCAGCGCAATCTCGACGTGGGGCATTTCGTGCAGCCGGCGGAAGCGGCGCGGGCCCGGCCGCTGTTTACCATCGTCCAGACCAACGTGGTCCGTATTTTTGTCGATGTGCCGGAGGCCGATGCCCCCATGGTCGATACCGATGACCGTGCCGTGTTGACCGTTCCCTCATTGGACCAGAAACAATTTCCCGCGGCGGTGAGCCGCACGGCCTGGGCCCTCGAACCCGACACCCGCACGCTGCGCACCGAAGTCGACGTGCCAAACGAAAGCGGCGAGCTGCGGCCGGGCATGTATGCGTTCGCCACCATCACGCTCGCCGAAAGCCCCGACGCGTTGGTGCTTCCCGCCAGCGCGCTGCGCACCGAGAACGGCAACACCTGCTGCTTTTGCGTCGTGGAAGGTAAGCTGGTCCAGAAAAATATCGCACTCGGGCTGAAGAGCGGGAAGGAAGTCGAAATCATCTCCGGACTGAGCGGCGAAGAACCTGTCGTTGAGAAAGCGACCGCTGACCTGCAGGACGGGCAGCCGGCGGAAGCCATCCCGCCGGCAAAATGAATTCCGGCGGTGTGCCCGATCATCGGATGGCCCGCCGCATCAGACCTGGAACACACCCAGTTGCCAGGGATGCTGTTCGGCATGGCGCGTGGCAACCTCTAATGCAAAGATGAGCTCCTCACGCGTGCGGGCAGGGTCAATGATCTTGTCAACCCAACCGCGCGCCGCAGCATAGCGCGGGTCCATTTGACGGTCGTAGCTTTCCTTGACCGCACTTTTGAGTTGCGCAAGCTTGGTCGCATCGATCTCCTCCCCCTGTCGTTCCAGACTTTTCACGGTGACATCGAGCAACGTCGACGTCGCCTGCTCGCCGCCCATCACGGCGCAACGCGCCGTCGGCCAGGCGAAGAGAAACCGCGGATCGAACGCCTTGCCGCAGAGAGCGTAATTGCCGGCCCCGTACGAGCCGCCGACAATCACCGTCAGCTTCGGCACGCGGCTGTTGCTGATGGCATTCACCAGCTTGGCGCCGGCTTTGATGATCCCCTCCCGTTCGCTGTCGCGGCCGACCATGAAGCCGTTCACGTCTTGGAAGAAAATGATCGGCAGCCAGTCCTGATTGCAGTTCATCACGAAGCGCGCTGCTTTTTCGGCGCTATCGACGTAGATCACTCCGCCAAACTGCACCGCGCCCTCCGCGGGACGCACCTGGTGATGCTGATTGGCCACGATGCCCACCGGAAATCCGCCCAGCCGTGCCGTGCCGCAAACGAGCGTTTGACCATATTCCGGTTTGTATTCGTCGAAGGTGTCGGCATCGACGATGCAGTCGAGCGCCTCGCGAACTTCATAGTCGCGCCGCGAACCGACGTCGAAAATTCGGTAGACATCAGCGCCCGGCCGCGCAGGAGCGCTGGCGGGCAACCGTGTGAACGGCGGCGACGGCTGCAACGTATCAGCGGCGACCGCTTGCGCGAGCCGCCGCAGACGCGCAAGGCAGGTTTCGTCGTTCGGATCGCGATAATCAATCGTGCCGCTGATCCGGGCGTGCATCGCGGCGCCGCCCAGTTCGTCGCTCGATACCACCTGGCCGATGGCGCTCTTCACTAGTGCCGGACCGGCCAGGTACAGCCCCGAGCCTTCGGTCATGAGCAGCTTATCGCACAGCACCGGCAGATATCCGCCGCCGGCCACGCAGTTGCCCATGATGGCCGCCACTTGCCCGATGCCGGCCGCCGAGATGACTGCATTGTTGCGAAAGATGCGGCCAAAATCGTCCTCATCGGGAAACACGTCTTCCTGCAGCGGTAAAAACACGCCCGCCGAGTCGACGAGGTAAATCAACGGCAAGCGGTTTTGAAAGGCGATCCGCTGGCAACGCAGGACCTTCTTCGTGGTGGCGGGAAAGAACGCGCCGGCCTTCACCGTCGCGTCATTGGCAATAACCATTTGCCTTCGCCCGCCAACCAAACCGATGCCGCACACCACGCCGGCGGCCGGAGCGCCGCCATATTCGGCGTACATTTCCCAACCCGCCCACAGCCCAAGCTCGCAGAATTCGGTGTCTGGGTCGATCAATCGCTCGATGCGCTCGCGCGCCGTAAGGCGACCCTTGGCGTGTTGCCGTTCGACGGCGGCCTGACCGCCCCCCGCGGCAATTTCGGCTTCCAACAGCGAGAATTCGCGAACCAGATCGGCAAGTGTTTCGGGCATAGCAGTGAATAAGCACTCGGAAATCAAAGAGCCAGCATTGTAGCGCGTGACAGTCTCACGCGAAATAACGGCGGGTTTTTTGTGAGTAGGGTGTGACAGACGTGCGAAAACGAGTCGGTTTCTGGGATCGCGACGTACTCGTGGTTTGCCCTCGTTTTGTTCCACTCTCGTAGCACCGAAGGTGCGTCACTCCATAGCCCAGGGTTGGCAAAGCAATCCACGCCTGTAGCCCTGAAAGGGAGTGACTCCTGTTGCGCAATTGCGTCTCGCGCGGTCCACCGGAATGACGCCCTTTCAGGGCTACTGCGCTACGTTGCTACGATACCCAGGGCTGCGCCTTTTGATGTTGCGCTTTTGGCTGCCGCGGAGCGGCAAAGGAGTGTAGCCATGGGTGCAAACCCGCGGAAAATGTGGAAAAAAT
>DASSFG010000020.1:0-6302 GCA_035694685.1 Pirellulales bacterium | reverse complement strand
ACGGAACGCCACGGAGTGCGTTCCCTACAGACGCCAACCCGAACATTTGCCTTTGACACAGCATTAGTCGGCCGGCTTGACCTCTGTCGCCGCCGGCGCGGAGGGTGAATTGGCGCGGCATTTGAGATAGAGCTGTACCTCTTCATAGCGCAGGCCCGGCAACTTGCCCAGCAACGAGCGAATGCGCGCCGGCTCGCCGGGGCCGATGACTTGAGAGAGCTTGTCGATCGACTCCTGAGAAAGCAGCCAGCGGAGATCGACGGCGTGGCCCTCTTCGGCCGCGCGCAAGACGTGGTCGAGCACGACCTCTCGATCGTATCCACGGATCTCCATGCACTCTTCCACGCTGAAGCCGCGTTGGAGCAATTGCCAGGTCCAGAAATGCCGCGGCCGGCCGCCGGCGTGCGTCGTCGTCGGTGCCGCTTCCGCAGCTTTTGCAATGCGTTCCGGGGCGCCCGCCGCGGTATTGCCGGCGGCCGCGCGCGGCTTGGCGATGGCAAACCGCCTGGCCAAGGCAGGTGTTAGCTCCAGCGAGCCATCGAGCCGGACCTGATTGGTCATCACGCTCTTGCCGAAATCGGTCAGCCGCAAGGTGGGCCGCAACGGATTGTCGCCGCCTTGCTCCAGACAACGAACGCTCAGCAATGAGTCGATCAGCTCTCCGACTTCGTCCTGCTTGAAATGCCCGAGCAGTCCGTAAGTCGAGAGTCGCTGCAAGCCGAACCGCTGCATCTTGGCGCTCGTCGAGCCGCAGAGCATCTGCGCGATCATCTGTTTGCCAAAGCGTCCGCGGGTGCGGGCCACGCCGCTGAGAATCTTGCGAATGACCTCCACCAGCTCGTCGTTTAGCGGGCCGGCGGCGGAGGCCGTCTCGGCCAGCTCCGGTGCCTCTTCCTGAGCGACGGGCGGCATGGTTGGTCCGTCATGGCTAGGGTCATGCTCTTCGACCGCAGAGAGACGTTCGTCGCGAATTTCTGCTTGCGCCGATTGCCGCCGACGGCCAAGGCCACGTCGCTGACAGTTGTCACAGCGTCCACAAGGCTCGGCGTTTTCTTGGCCGAAGTAGGCCAGGATCTCGCGTTCGCGGCAGCGAGAAGTCTCCGCGAAAGCGATCATGCGGTTCAGCTTTTCATACTCTGCCTCTTTGTGCTCTTCGAGCGTCTTGAAGTCGAGCTGGAGCTTCTGAAACGGCTGCTCACGCTCGAACATGCGGATCGCGCGGCCGCGGAACGGCGGAATGTAATCGAAGTCCTTGAGCGATTTCAGCTCGCGCAGCGTGCGGCTTAGCCCCGCCGAGTCGGTTTCCAGCGCGGCCATCAGCTCGCGCGGCGGAATATCGACCCACTCGTGCCGTACCGAGCCGACAAAGCGCTCGATGGCCTGCAACAGCCGTCGCTGCACTTTGGCCTGCCGCGGCAGCAGGTCGACCAGCGTGGGCAAGTCGCTTTCGAGCTTGACGCGGGCCATGTTTTCGCGGCTTTCCAACCGTTCGAGCACGCCGGCTTGTTCCAGCAATTGTTCGCACGCGCCGACGCCCTCGGCACTCACCTGCAGGCCAAGCGATTCTTTGATCTCCTGCTGCGTCAGCTCGATCACCTCGCGGTCGATGCGACGCAGGAAGTCATAAACTTTTTCGACCACGTCGCGGGCCGGGTAGGCGCTTTCGATGAAGAACTCTTGAATCTTCCGGTCGCCGTAGCTGTAGAGCAGCAAGCAGCGCGAAGGCAACCCATCTCGGCCGGCGCGGCCGGCCTCCTGGTAATAGCCTTCCAAGGTGCCGGGCAGGTTATAATGCACGACAAACCGGACGTCGGGCTTGTCGATGCCCATACCGAAGGCGGTCGTCGCCGCCACGATTTCGCACCGGCCGCGCATGAATTCGTCCTGGGCGGCACGGCGCTCTTCGGAGGCCATGCCCGCGTGATAGACCACCGCCGAGCGTCCCACAGTTTGCCGGACGTATTCCGCCACTTCCTCGCACCGTTTGCGCGACGAAGCGTAGATGATGCCCGAGCCGGGTGATTGACTGAGAAAATCGGCCAGGATGCGGTCTTTGCGTCCTTTGCCGTAGGGCAACTGCACCTCGTACCGCAAATTGGGCCGCACGAAGCCGGTGATGAACACGCGCGGCGAACGGAGATTGAGCTGGGCAATGATGTCTTGCCGCACGGCGTCAGTGGCCGTGGCCGTCAGCGCGATCGTCGGCGGCATGCCGAGCATGGCGCGGAAGCGGCCGAGCCGGGCGTAATCGGGCCGGAAATCGTGCCCCCACTGGCTGATGCAATGTGCCTCATCGACGGCCAGTAGATTGAGCTTCGCCGCGCGGACCGCCTCCAAAAACCGGGGGCTGCGAAACCGCTCGGGCACGACGTAGACCAGTGGATATTGCCCCGCGGCCATGGCTTGCAGCCGCGCGTGCTGCTCGGCCTGTTCGAGCGTGCTATTGATGAAGGTGGCGCTGAGCCCGCGCGCCTGAAGCTGATCGACCTGGTCTTTCATCAGTGCGATCAGCGGCGAGACGACGAGCGTCACGCCAGGCTGGGCCAGTGCGGGAAGCTGATAGCAGAGACTCTTGCCGCCGCCCGTGGGCATTACGCACAGGCAGTCCTGTCCGGCCAGCACCGTCTCAATCACCTCGCGCTGCCCCGGACGAAAGCCGCTCAGGCCGAATCGCGGCAGGAGTTCGTCGGGCGAGCTAACAGTGGCTTGAGGCATCGGGCAGTTTGGATCGTCGAGTCGGTTAGGGCACTCAAACGGCTTGGGGGCATTATAAAGCCGCCACGACGCAGCACAAAATCGGCGGCGAGAAATTAAGTGCGCATCAAGCTTGCGTCGTGGCGCGCGCGACTTCGTCGAGTATTTGCAGTGCCGTGTCGATTTGCTCGGCCGTGACGCACAAGCCGGGACAAAAACGAATGGCCGATCGACCGCAGCCCAACAGCAAAAGGCCGCGATAGAACGCGTGATCGACCATCGCGTTGCGGAGCAGCGGATGCGCGTCGTCGTCGATGACGTCAATCGCCTGCATCAAGCCCAGCCCGCGCGGATTCGCCAATACGGTGTGTTTTTTTGATAACTCCAGCAGTCCGGCGGCAAGCTGCTCGCCACGGTCAATGGCATTGGCCAGGTACTCACGCTCGATGAGATCGAACGTCGCCAGGGCCGCGCGGCAGCTTACCGGGTTGCCGCCGAACGTCGAAGCGTGGCTCCCGGGGGGCCAGTCCATGATGGTCGCGCGGGTGATCAAGGCACCCAGCGGCAAACCGCTGGCGATGCCCTTGGCCAGACAGACCATGTCGGGCACGACGCCAAAATGCTCGATGGCGAACATCTTGCCGGTGCGGCCCATGCCCGACTGCACCTCGTCGGCCACCAGCAAGATGCCGTGACGGTCGCAAACTTTTCGCAGCATCGGCAAAAAATCGGCGGCCGGCACTCGGTAACCGCCTTCGCCCTGGATCGGCTCGACAAAAATGGCCGCCACTTCGTTGGGCGGACAGACGGTGGTAAACAGCTCTTCGAGCTCTTCCGCCGGGCAATCGAAGTGGATGCGGTACACTCCCGACAACAACGGGCCGAAGCCTTGCTGGTGCAGGGCCTTCGAGCCGCCCAGCGACATGGCGCCGTAGGTCCGCCCGTGAAACGCGCCGTAGCAGGAAATGACGCGCTGGCGGCCCGTGTGATGACGGGCAAGCTTCAACGCGGCTTCGATCGTCTCGGCGCCACTGTTGGCGAAGAACACCCGCTTCGGTTCGCTGCCCGGCGCCAGCGCCGCCAACCGCTCGGCCAGCTCGATCTCCGGCGCGTAGTAAAAATCGGTGCCCGACATGTGGATCAGCTTGTGGGCCTGATCGACGATGGCCGCCACGACCTCGGGATGGGCGTGGCCCGTAGCGTTCACGGCAATGCCGGCCGTGAAATCGAGAAACCGATTGCCATCGACGTCTTCCAGCACGCAGCCCTCGCCCCGCGCCGCCACCAGCGGATAGCCGCGCGTATACGACGGCGAGATCACGCGCAGGTCGCGAGCAATCCATTCCGCGGCCTTCGGGCCTGGGAGCGGGGTAATCAAGTGCGGTGCATCCATGACTTTCATTTTAATGGCCGTCCGGTTTGGCCGCCCATCAAAGTGCTGGGCTGCGCAGAAGAGCAAATCGCAACCTGCCGGGGAGACGTAATCAGAGCTTTCTAGACCGCCACTTCGGGCTTTTCGCCGTCGGGTGTTTCGTCGCTGTCGATCTTGAACCACTCGTCTTTGAAGGTGATCTGCTCGCGATTGCGGATCGCCTGGTTGGTGGTCAAGGCAATCACTGCGTCGGCCAGGGCAACTTCGGGGTGGCACTTGGGCTTGTTGTGCTCGAAGTCGAAGTTGCGCACGCACCAGGCAAAGTGCTCCATCTCTTCCGTGTAGCCGCGGCTCACGGGGCCGCTCTCCAGCGCCTTCTTGCCCAACGCGGCCGCGGGCGCCGCGCCGCTTTCGCTCGTCGAGAGCACCGGCTTGTCGCCTTTGCCCTTGGCCACTTTGATGTGCGTGGACGTGCCCGTGTTGGGGTAAAGCATCACTTCCTTCTCCACTTCCAGCACGAGAGTGCCCTCGGTGCCCATCACCACCTCGCCGTAACCGCCGAAGCCGTTGCCGTTGATCGACGAATAGGTGACCACAATCTTCTTGTTCTGGTCGTTTTCAAAGTCGGGGCCGGGATACTCAAACATGCAATAGACATGGTCTTCGCACTCGCGGTTCAACTCGTAGAGATGCCGGCCGCCCACCGCGCTGACGCTCAGCGGTTTGGCCTTTTGCACTTTGCCGTCGGCGTCGGGCCGCCGCACCGCTGTGCAAAAGATGCCGGCCGCATCGAGTTGGTGGCTGCCTAGCTCTGCCATCAGTCCGCCGCCGGTGCGCTGCCACAGCCGCCAGCGGATAAGCTCCTCCAGCGGAGAGCACTCGTAGGTGAGCGAGCCTTGGGTGAGCGTCTTCGATTGATAGCCGTACTTGGAGGCATCGACTTTGTCCCGATCGAGCAGCCGATATTCCAGGTCGCGAATCTTCACGCTTACGGCCTCAATGCGGGCGTTGTCCTTCTTGTCGGCCGCATCGGAGAGCTTCTTGCGCATGTCTTCCAGCTCTTTCGCCAGACGCTCGTCGGGCAGCGGGGCATACCAACTATCTTTGGTGCGGTGCCATTGCGCGCGGATCGAGTGCAGCGTACCCAGCAGCCCCTGCTTGATCATGTCAACGGCGTTGTCATAGAGAATGCTGTAATGCCGCTGGTGACCGGTGGCCAGGTGCTTTTTGAGCTGGTTGGCCACGCGGCCCATGCTTTTGCAGCGGGCCACGCTGTAGCCCATCAGCTTTTCGGTGAGCACGTGCTTGCCCTTGTTCATGGCCTCCACCGCCACCACGTCGTGCAGGTGCAAAGGCAGGGCGATCACCACGGCCTCGATGGCCGGGTCGTCGAGCAGTTCGTGATAGTCGGCGTCGTAGACTTTGACGTGCTTACGGGCCTCGTCTTCGCTCTTCCAGCCGTACTTGGAGAGCAGGCCGGGACGGGCGGCCATTGCCGTCGGATCGCCGTGAAATGCGCGGTGAATGTTGTACGGCCGAATGTCGGCAATGGCGACCACGTTGAGATACTCGGGCGTGTGCGCGCCCAACAGCACGCTGCCTTCGTCGCCGGTGCCGATCACGCCAATGCGCAGCGGGTCGTTTATCTTTTCATAGCCGTAGTAGAACGCGCCCAGGCCCGCGCCCGATACCACGCCGGCCGCCACCGCGCCTTCCAAAAACTCGCGTCGCGTGACGCCGATGGCCGACTGAAAGTTCGACTTGCCGACCGCCTTTTCTTCCGGGCTTAAATCCATCATCGTTCTTTCCTCCGGGCAGGTTCCGCGGGTTTCCTGCCGAATAGTGGCCTCACGAAGCAGTAGTGGATGAAGAAATCGAGTCCGCCCCAGCGGCCGACGCGCGTCGTGGCCAGGGCGAACATCGCCATCATTTCAACGAACTCTTTATTCACGAACAGCGAATGACCCACCGACGGATGTGGCGCGGGATACAAACCCGGCCAGTCGGGTTGGGCCAGCACGATCGACAACAAGAACAACGCCCCAGTGAAGCTGGCCAGCCGAGTGAACAGGCCCGCCAACAGGCAGACGCCGATGGCCGTCACGCCGTAGCTCACGATCTGGTCCACCTGCTCGATGTGCGACGGTGAGCCGGCCAGCGCCTCGCTTCCGTCGGCACGACGTTGCTCGTCGTTGAGCAAGCCATCGAGATCCTGCCGGAAAGCGGCGAAGTGGCC